>CACZNT010000133.1 GCA_902782635.1 uncultured Coriobacteriaceae bacterium | reverse complement strand
GGTCCCTACGCTGGCATTACCCAGATCAGGTTCTTGGGTCGTGGAATTGGGTTCCACCTCTCAGCCGGGCCAAATCCCCAGCTCCCCTGTTCGGACGCCATTGTAGCGCATTCAGCCCAGCGTGGGCTGCGGACTGAGCGGCGCGCTTTTCCGTTCACGCTAGCTGGGAAATGAGTCAATTGGCTACGTCCCTATTGACTCATTTGCTGGCAGAGGCCTGGCGGCTAACCAACAAAGCGTTGGCGACGGCACCGGTCGGAGGGGGTGTTTGGCGGAAACGGCCGACGGGATGTTGGTTATCCCGGCTGGGGCCTGGCGGCTAACCAACAAAGCGTTGGCGACGACCCCAGTCAGAGGGGGTGTTTACCGGAAAAAGGCAACGGGATGTTGGTTGTCACGGGCGTGAGCTGGGAAATGAGTCAGTTGACAGGCGCGCCTCCCATGAAGACTGGGCTGTCGGCCGTGAAGCGCCCGTTGCAGAAGCGGGCGATGCGGAAGGCGTCGCCGCGCATGAAGATCGGGCGCCCGCTGCCGCGCCGCACGAGGACATAGGGAAGCCCCTCCCATCCGCGCAGGAGGTACTCGGGCTTGATTCGGATGAAGCCTTCCTTGTCCATGCTCACCCTCCCCCTGCGCAAGCTGGCTCGGTCCACGGGCAGGCACTTGCCGCATGTCACCCCTTTATGCCTCAGAACGCAGCCGCCCATCCCGCTGCGGGGCTCCCCGCTCGCCAAGTCCGCCCGCACCTCGAAAACGAAAGGGCCGCAGGGGCGTATCATTCCTAGGTAGGGACCATTCCCCATGGAAGGGGGCTGACGATGGATTTCGAGAACATCAGCGACGAGCTGAAGCAGAAGGCTGCCAAGTGCAAGACCACCGAGGAGCTCATGGCGCTTGCCGAGGAGAGTGGAATCGAGCTCTCCGATGAGCAGCTGGACGCAATCTCCGGTGGCGATTACTGGTGCCCCTCCCGTCACTGCAATCCCCTGGTGGACTGCATCGGCGTCGAGCCGATCTGCGACGACAAGGGCTAGGCAGGAATGAGTCAGTAGGGACGTAGCCAATTGACTCATTCACCTGGTAGATGACCGGGCAACTTGCCAGGTGCCTGTTCCAGGGTGTCTTATGCGGAGGTGATGGTAACGGTGCCGGTTGCGGGGTCTGCGTCCGAGCCCGTCACCGTGAGCGAGTAGTCGCCAGGCTCGAGGACGAAGGTCTCTTCACCCGTGCCAGTTGCATCAAACTCGACAACCACATCGACGTTGCTCACGGCATCGCCCACCGAATCGCCCACGCTCTCACTGCTCTCCCCTGCCTCGGCAAGCGCCGCATCGATATCGACGGGGGCGCCGAACTTGATGTTGAGCGCGCCCTTCTCAAGCTCGGAGTGGATGGTGACCTGGGTCGATCCCTCGGGCTGGGTCCACGACGTCATCGTGATGCCACTTCCATCGCAGCCGTCTGCATTGATGCTAACATCGCCCACCTTGGAGCCGTCCATCGAGAGCACGGTCTTTGAGCCGCACGCCGTGAGCGCAAGCGTAGCCGCAATTGCCACCGCTGCCATGAGAGCCGCAACAATCCCCTTAAAAGTCCTGTTCATCTTGAACCTCCTCGTTCGCGGATGTCCCACATCCGATATTCCCCATCTGCACCCTCTTATACGCCCTGCGCAGGACTGGCGTCTTGCGCAGTTAACTCAGCGCTCGCAGAGCCAGAAGCGGCAGCTGAAGGGCGGGAGCTCGGAGCCGCCGCCAAAGTCGTGCTCCTCGCCGGTGATGAGATCGACGGCGCGGCCGCAGCCCGCATCGAAGTGGAAGCGATGCGGCTCGTCGGCGGCGTTGACGGCCACGATGACGCGCTCGCCCTCGAAGGCGCGCTCGAAGAGCAGCTGGCGCGGCTCCACCGCGATCTCGCGATAGCCTCCCCAGCAGAGCGCCTTGCTCCCCCGCTTGGCCCTCGCGAGGGACGCGAGGTAGTCGGTGAGCTCACCCCATTCGGGCGCGTCGAGCGCCGGCCTCAGCTCGTAGTCGCCGAAGCTCTGCTCGCCCTCGATCCCCCACTCGCTTCCGTAGTAGACGCAGGGCACGCCGCACATCCCGAAGACGATGCCGTAGAGCGGGATGAGATGGCGCACGTCGGCGAGCTTGGTGGCGATGCGCGGAACGTCGTGGTTGTCGGCGAAGTTGAGCAGGTGACGCCCGGTGTAGAGGCACCAGGGATCCGAGCCGGCCTGCCGCTTGAGCGCGTAGGCAACCTCGTGCATGTTGGCCTCGTTCATCGACGACCATAGGCCCTTGTACACCTCGTAGTTCGTGACGCTGTCGCAGAGGTCGTCCCCCATCCACTGGTTGTAGTCGCCGAACATCGTCTCGCCCACCAGCACGAACTTCTCACCGCGCTTGGCCGTGAGCTCGTCTGCCACCTGGCGCAGGTAGCGCAAAAATCCCGGGTCCAGGCAGTAGGCGACGTCCAGGCGCAGGCCGTCGATGCCGTAGTCTGCCTCCCAGCCGCGGATGACGTCGGCGAGGTATCCGTTGAGCTCGAAGTTCGCGTGGTTGAGCTTGACGAGGTAGGGCACGCCCTCCCACGTCTCGTAGGAGAGGCCGTCGCCATACTCGTTGTCGCCGCCCCAGTCGATGCCGAACCATCCGGCATAGGGGCTCGCCTCGCGCTCGCGCAGCACGTCCCGGAAGGCCCAGAAGCCGCGTCCCACGTGGTTGAAGACGCCGTCGAGCAGCACGCGGATGCCGGCCGCATGGCATGCGTCCACCACGTAGCGCAGGTCGTCGGCATCGCCCAGGCGGCAATCGACCTGGCGGTAGTCGCGCGTGTCGTAGCCGTGGGCGTCGCTCTCGAAGACCGGGTTGAGGATGAGGCAGCCGATGCCAAGCTTGCGCATGTGCTCCACCCAGCCGTTGTCCACGAGCTGCCTCAAGCGATGGGCGAGCACGCCGTCATTCTCATGGGGCGCGCCTGTGAGGCCCAGCGGGTAGATTTGATAGCAGACGCTCTCCTCGAACCAGCTCACGCCCATCCCCTTCCCCGCCATGCGCACGCGCGCGTCAGGCCTGCTCAGACTCCGCCTCGCCGCGCTCGTGCCGCGTCTCGAAGGGCAGCAGCTCGGGCACCTCGCCCTCCAGGAACAGCAGCACCTCGCGCATCAGGTTTCCCATCTTGTCGGCGAAGATCTCGGTGTTGCGGACCAAGTGGAAGTTCGGGTGATCCACCCAGGCGGCGATGAGGCGGTCGTCCACATTGGCCGCCTCCTCGGGCGACTCCATGCGCGCCGAGTTGTTCTCGAGCGTGTAGGCCTCGATGAGGCCTTTCGCGGCCGTCTCCAGGTGGATGACGATGTCGTAGCGCGCATAGAGCTCGTCGCGGGTGGTGCCATGCTCCTCGAGGAGCTGCGCGAAGCCCTCGGACGTCATGTAGCCCTGATGGTCCATCACGCCACGATCGATTATCACCACGATGGACTCGGCGTCCATCTTCTCGGCGGCATGGACGAAGGCCGCCTCCTTGCCGATCTGCATCTCGAAGACGGCTCGCTGGAAGTCGTCGTAGGTCTGGCAGGTCCAGGGAGCGACGCCGCCCGTGATGAGCTCGGTTGCCGCCTCGGGGACGAAGATGAGCTGGTAGCCGCGCATCTCGAGGCCCTTGCGCAGCCAGTCGAGGGCGGTCGTCTTTCCCGAGCAGGGGCCACCGCCGATGAGGACGGTGCGAATGCGCGGCGAATGGACGCTGAGATCGAACGACATGGCTTCCATGGGGCTCCTCCCGTTGGCTCTCAGCTTTCATTGTAGCCCGAGCCCACCCACCGACCTTACAAGTTACCCAGTCATCTGTCAGGTGGGAAGACCTCGGAGAAGCCCGTGGGGCATTCCGGCCCAAAGTCCCATAGGTTTTCATGGGGTGCTTTGACCCTCCCGAGCCCGGATTGGACAATCCGGCCCAAAGTCCCATAGGTCTACCTAGGGTATTTCGGGTGACATCGAGACCGGAGGGCCAATCCGACCCAAAGTCCCATAGGTTTTCATGGGGTACTTTGGCCCATCCAGACCTGGCAAGTTATCCGGTCGTCAGTCAGGTCGGATGACGAGTCTCCCTGTCAGGGCCATCTCGCTATCATGGGGCCATTCAAGTGGCGAGGAGGCAGACATGGCAGCATTCGATAAGTACGGGCGCGACGCGAGCCCCCTTGCGGACAAGCGGCTCTGGCTCTTCGACATGGACGGCACCATCTACCTCGATGGCGTCCTCTTCGACGGCACGCTCGACCTGCTGGATGCGATTCGTACCGCAGACGGCGACTACGCCTTTGCCACCAACAACTCCTCACGCTCCACAGACCAGTACGTCGAGCGCCTCACCGGAATCGGCATCGACTGCACCGAGCGCGAGATCGTCACCTCCACGCAGGCCTCGGCGATGCTGCTCAAGCGCGAGCACCCTGGCGAGCTCGTCTACGTGCAGGGCGTCACCTCCTTCGCCGAGGAGCTCGCGCGGCTGGGGCTCAACGTGACGACCGATGCCGAGGCGGGGGCGACAGCCGTGCTCGTCGGCTTCGACCGCGAGCTCACGACGACCAAGCTCGAGGCCACCACGCGCCTGCTCACCGAGGGCAAGGGCACGAAGGGCGAGCCCATCCCCTACTACGCCTCGCATCCGGATTTCGTGTGCCCGGTGGGCTGGGGCTTCATCCCCGATCTGGGGTGGATGTGCGAAGGCTTCGAGCACGCCACGGGCAGGAAGCCGCGCTTCATCGGCAAGCCCGCGCCGCTCATGGTGGAGATGGCATGCGAGCGCTTCGGCGTGGGCAAGGAGCAGGCGCTCTTCGTGGGTGACCGTCTCTACACCGACATCGCCACGGGCGCGAACGCCGGCATCGACACCATCTGCGTGCTATCGGGCGAGGCCACCGAGGATGACATCCGCGAGAGTGAGGTCGAGCCCACCTGGGTCTTCGACAGCGTGCGCGAGATCTGCGACGCCGTCACCGACTAAGCTGCCATTGCAGAAGGAACCTGTCCCCTTTGTCATGACAAGGGGGACTGTCCCCTTTGTCAGGTTAGTCTTCCTTGACCTTGCCTGAGAGGAGGCGCTCCGCCATCACGGCATTCGCCGCGAGCTCGACCGAGTCGTCGAGCGGCCCGAGGGTGGCATCGCCGAAGCGCCGCTCGAGGGCACGCGCGATGAGCCAATCGGCCACGCCCGGGTTCTTGGGCAGGAGCGGACCGTGGATGTAGGTGCCCACGATGTTGCCCGCAAGGCAGCCCTCCTCGCCGCTCGCCCCGTCGTTGCCGTTGCCGTAGAGCACGCGCCCCAGGGGCTTGGCGCCGCTGCCCAGATGGGTGCGACCGCCGTGGTTCTCGTACCCCACGATGGGCTGAGGCGAAATCTCGCTCTCGATGACGATGTTGGAGATGAGGCGCGGCTCCTTGCGGTCGGTCCACATGTCCACCAGGCCGAGACCGGCCACCTTCTCCTCCCCCATGAGGTAGCTCTCGCCGAGGAGCTGGTAGCCGCCACACACCGCGAGCAGCACACCGCCATCGTCAACGAAGGCCTTGAGCTCGTCGTGCTCGGCGAGCAGGGCGTCGCAGACGATGCGCTGCTCGCGATCGGAGCCGCCCCCGATGAAGGCGATGTCGACATCGGATAACGAGGGCCTGTCTCCCACGTGGACCTCGGCCACCTCGCAGTCGATGCCACGCCACTCGAGGCGCTTGCTCAGGCAGAGGATGTTGCCCGAATCGCCGTAGAGGTTGAGCAGCTCGGGGAAAAGATGCGAGATCTTGAGCTTGCGCGCCATGGCTACCTCACCATCTTCTCGAGCTCGGCCTTGGCCGGAAAGAGCGCCGAGTAGTTGCACAGCGCATAGAGGGGCACGTCCGCAGGCAGGTCGCCCAGGCGGCCCAGGACCTCGCCGATCGTGCTGGCGCACTCCGCCTGCAGGCCGGCGTACTTCATGCGGACCTGCACGTCGTTGGCGCGCAGGCCACCCGCGAGCACGCGCTTGGCGAGGCCATCGCCTGCCAGGCGCTCGAAATCGACGTCCCAGATCCAGGAGATGTCGTGCCCGTCGTTCACGAGATCGTTGACGGCGAAGTAGATGGCCTTGGGCCGCTCGTCTGCCTGCAGCATCACGATGTTCTGGTTGAAGCCGGTCGGGTTCTTGGCCAGGTTGAGGATCACCTCGCGCCCGCCGATCTCGAAGCGCTGGAGGCGTCCGTTCTCGGGATGGTAGTCGTCGAGCGTTGCTTGGAAGGCTGCGCCATCCACCCCGGCGAGGTGCGCTGCGGCAAAGGCCGCCAGCAGGTTGTAGGCCATGTAGGCGCCGCCGAAGCTGGCGCTCAGGTGCACCTGCTTGCCGCCCAGGGCCGCTCCGCCCACGTCGAAGGAGACGCCCTCGCGTCCTACCTTGACGTTCGTCGCCACGTAGTCGAGCTCGGGGCGCGCAAATCCGCACTCCGGGCAGCTGAACGCGCCCAGCTGCGCGTAGGACCTCTGGCTGTAGGAGAGCTCGGCCCCGCAGCGCTGGCAGAAGCGCGCCTCAGGCACGCGGTCGGCGGCCAGTGCGAGATCCTCCCCCATGCCGAAGGCGAGCACCTTCGTGCCGCACGACTCGGAGGCGCGCACACCCACGTAGTAGGAGATGGGGTCGTCGCCGTTCACGAGCAGCGCCGTCGTGGGCGACGCCTCGAGGGCGGCCACGATGGTGTCCTGCACGTGGTCGATCTCGCCCGCGCGATCGAGCTGGTCGCGGAAGAGGTTGAGGAGCACCAGGTAGCTCGGCTTGAGCTGCGGCAGGATGTGGATGGTGGAGAGCTCGTCGGCCTCCATCACCGCCCAATCGGCCGTGCGTCCCGGGAGCATGGCGGCGGCCACGCCGGGGGCCATGTTCGCGCCGATGCGGTTGCACAGCACGACGCTCCCCGTCCGCTCGATGGCGCTCGCGATGACGTTGTTGGTGGTCGTCTTGCCATTGGTGCCGCACACCACGATGCCGCCGCGCCGCAGCTTGCCGGCGAGGGCGGAGGTGACATCGGGGTCGATGGCCATGGCGATGCGACCCGGCAGATGCGATGCATCGCGATGCGCGATGTTCTTGAGCCCCCAGGAGACGGCGCGGCCGACTCCGGTGGCGATCGATGATTTAAGGCTCATACGCTACTCTTCGCCCTCGCTCGCGTCCTCGGCTTCCTCGTCGCGATGCTCGCGGGCGCGCTGCGCCTCGATCTCCTCGGGGGTGAGGATATCCTCGATGCGCAGGTTGACGCTGGAGATGTCCAGGCCGGTCATGCCGGAGACGCTCTCCACGACTGCCTTCTTGACGTCCTCGAAGACCTGCGGCGCGTAGGTGCCGTACTCGATGAGAATGGAGATGTTCACGCGAACGCCGTTGTCGGGGGCCACCTCGACCGTCACGCCCTTGGTGGGGCTCTTGGCGCCGAAGGCCTCCTGGACCATGTTGGCCCAGCCGCCCTTCATCCCCAGCACGCCGGGAACCTCGCGCACGGCGAGCGCCACAATCTTCTCGATGACGCCGTTGGAGAAGGTGAGGGAATCCTCGCCTTCTATCGCGTCGTCCTCGGATACCCCCGCATCCAGCTGGATGTCCTGGGCCTCGGCGAGCTCGGTCTCGTTGATGTTGTCTGCCATGAAAACCCCCTCGCTTCGATGCGGTTACTTGCGGTCGAAGAAGCCCTTGAACATGTTGATGAGGCGCGGGTCGCCGTCGAGGCTCTCGCCGATGGCTATGCCGATGACGATGAAGACCACCAGCACGAGCATGCGCCAGAAGCCCACCTGGAAGAGCAGGATGGCCGCGATGAGGCCGACGATGGCGAAGATGATGGTGTTCGAATGGCCCGGGGCCACGCCGTCGAAGAGGTTGCGCACCTTGGAGGCCGCCTCACCCAGGCTCTTGCGGGCTGCGGCGCCCGCCTCGCGCGGGTCGCGCGACTCAGCATTCGAGCTCGCGACCGTCGGCGTGACGGAGGGCTGGAAGGGCTCTGCCGGTGCGGCGGGCTCACCAGCGGGCTCGTCGGCGATGACGGGATCGGGAATTGCGGTCTCCTCGGCTGCGGGCACGGCCTCGGCAGAGGCGGCCGCCGTCGCCTTGGCCTCGGCCTCGAGCTCGGCCAGGCGGGCCTCAACCTCGGCGTCGGCAGGCTCGATGGTGGGCTTCGGCGCGCTCACATCCTGCTTCTTCTTGGCTGCCATCTTGCGTTACGCCTCCTCTTGTCCGGCCACGGGAGCGGGAACGGACGGCTCGATGATCATGGTGGGGTTGTCGGCCGTGGCGGCTTGCACCACCGCGGGCTCGACGACGGGATCTGCCGCGGGCGCGAGCTGGGCCTGCTCGTAGGAGGCCTCATAGGCGGGCTCCTCGTAGACGGGCTCGTAGGATGCCTCCTGGACGAGGTCGGTGGCCGTCTCGGGCTGCAGGAACTCCAGCGACACCGACTCGAGGTGATTTCCGCAGAGCGCGGAAAGGTCGCGCACGAGCTGCTCGTGCAGGGACTGGCCCTTGCCCACCACGTCGACCGACGCATGCGGCAACACCTTGATGGCCACCTTGACGTGACCCTTGCGCTTGGCGGAGACGCGGACGTCCTGGGCCGTGCACGTGCCATCGGCCTCGATGATGTGGGCCGCCTGGCTCGCTATGGCGTCGCGCGTGATGACGATTTGCCCGCCCTCGAGGCTGTCGATGACCACCGAGTCGTGCTTGCGCGAGAAGATTCCCTGCGCGAGATTGACGAGCAGGCCGACGACGGCGATGGCCATGAGCGCCTGGACGAGATAGGAGTACCAGCTCATGCGGAACAGAGCGAGGGCCTGGCTGGTCCATGGCCCGAACACCGTGAGGCCGAGCGCTGCGATCGAGAGCAGGCCCGCAACCGCGAAGACGATTCTGAGGAGCTTCTTGAGACCGTGCATCCAAGCTTCCTTTCCCGCGTTCATACCTTTCCATAGGATACCCCTACGCGCGAAGGTTGACGCAGCACGACCTGCCGAAAGGGCGCTTCTTTTGGCTGGATTTAGCTAGCGAGAAACGCTGAGGGAAGACGCGCGCTTCTGGCTTCCGTTAGCGAACGAGGCTAATTGCGTGTCGTCCTTAGCGGAGCGCCGCAGGCGCGGAGTCGAAGGACCTCAGGGGATCCTTCGACTCGCTTCGCTCGCTCAGGATGACACAGGGACTTCGCTCGCTCAGGATGACACAGGGGGCTTCGCTCGCTCAGGATGACAACAGGGGCTTCGCTCGCTCAGGATGACACCAGGGGCTTCGCTCGCTCGGGATGACACAGGGGTCTTCGCTCGCTCAGGATGACGCCAATGAGTCAATTGACTACGTCCCTATTGACTCATTTCGAACCCGTTAGGCGCGGTAGGGCCTCAGCAGGTTGCCGTAGCGCTCGTGGGCCTTCGCGAAGTACTCGTAGTGCTTCGGGAAGTGGGCGTCGCTCGCGATGAAGGTGTACAGCCCCGCCTTGAGCATGCGCACGGCGGGCTTCTTCTCGTGCCCGAAGCGGCCGCCCGCCATGAAGTCGGCCGAGGCCTGCAGGCGGCACCCCATGCGCACGAGGTTCTCGGCGATCTCGATGTCGTCTTGGATGGCCAGGTAGCGCTCGGGATGGGCGATTATCACCTCGCAGCCCCTGGCCTGGAGCTCGAAGATCGTCCGCTCGTAGTCGACGAAGCGGCTGGGGCTCGCGGCCGTGGAGAGCTCGAGGAGCAAGGTGGTGGTGCCGTCGGTGGTGAGCACCTCGACCCAATCCATCCCCAGCTCCATGAGCTTGTGGTGGTTCACCTCGAAGCCCATGTGCACCTTGATCCCCATCGCGTTGGCCACGTCCTCGAAGGCGTAGAAGGTATTCCACATCTTCTCGAAGGTCTCCGCGCCCTTGAAGTAGGGGTCACGCACATGCGAGGTGCACACGATGCGCGAGATGCCCACGGCCTTCGCGGCCATGAGCATCTCGCGGGATTCCGCCATCGACTGCGCGCCGTCGTCGACGCCCGGCAGGATATGGCAGTGCATGTCGAGCACGGCGAGCCCTACGCTCCGTTCGCGCCGCGATCCGGGCGTGCGGGACGCTGGACCGGCGCATGCGACGCCGAGGCGGCTGCCTGCTGCCCGGCGCCAACTGCGGGCGGGGTGTCCATCTTGAGCTTGGGCGCACGCGAGTCGTCGTGATCGCGCTTGTAGTAGTACTCGTAGTAGTACTCGGTCTTGTGGCTCACGCAGTAGTTCATCACCGCGCCGGCGAGGTTGCAGTCGGCCTTGCGCAGCTGGTCAGCCGCGGCCTGAATCTCCTCGCGCTTGGCGAAGTTCTCGCGCACCACGAGGAAGATCGCGTCCACCTTCGAGCCCACCACGGCGGCGTCGATGAAGGTGCCGACGGGCGGCGTGTCGAAGATGACGTAGTCGAACTGCTGCTCCGCCATGTTGATGAACTTGGCGAAGCGGTGCGAGTTGAGGAAGTCGGACGGGTTCGGGATGTGCGGCTCGGCGTCGAGGAAGAACAGGTTGCGCACGCGCGTCTCGACGGCGGCCGACTCGAGCGTCTCCCTGCCCGACACCACGGAGTAGATACCGTGCCTGGCGTGGACGCCCAGCTGGTTTGCCATCGAGCGACGGCGCATGTCGCACTCGACGAGCAGCACGCGCTTGCCCGAGGTGGCGATGGCGCCGGCGAGGTTCATCGAGACGAAGGTCTTGCCCTCGTTGGGCACCGACGACGTGATGGCCACGCTGTGGACCGGATCGTCGACGCTCATGAAGCGAATGTTGGCGAGAAGCGTCTTGGCGGCGTTGACCGCCCCCTGGCGCGCATCGCTCTTGTTCGGACCGCTGCTGAAGAGCGCCATGACTACACCCCCTGGATGGCCGGGAAGTGGCCGATGACAGGAACGTCGAGAAGCTCCTCGACCTCCTGGCTGTTGCGGATGCAGGTATCGAAGAGGTCGAGCAGCACCACGAGGGCGACGGCGGCGAAGAGGCCGCCCGCCAGGCCCACGGCCACGTAGCGCATGCGCTTGGGGCCGGAGGGCGACACAGGCACGGTGGCCTCGTCGACGGAGTTGACGGCCTCGACGCCCATGACCTCCTGCGCGATCTCGGAGACGCTGGAGACGAAGGCGTTGGCCACATCGGCCGCCATCTGCGGGTCGCGGCCCGTCACCGTGAGCGTCACCACGCGGGAGTTTGTGGTGTTGGAGACGTTGAGGCTGTAGCCGGCAAGGCTCTCGAGGCCGACCTGCTGGGCCACCTGGCGCCTCACGCGGCTCGACTTGACGATGTTGGCGATGTCGTTGGTGAGCTGCTGGCTGGCGCTGAGCTCGGCCGAGGTGATGTCGGTGGAGTCGGCCTGCTTGGACAGCACGTACATCGTGGTGGTGGCGGTGTAGACGTCCGGACGCGTGATCGCCCATGCGCCCGCGATGAGCGCGAAGATGAGCGGAAGGGCCACCACCAGCTGCCAGCGCTTCTTGAGAAGCTCGAGGAGCTCGACGAGTGTCATGTGCTACTCCTCCTCAAGCGCGGCGATGACCTCATCGGTCATATCCATCGTGGAATAGACGTTCTGCACGTCCTCGAGGTCCTCGAGGCGGTCGACGAGGCGCTGGACCTTCTTGGCGTCGGCCGGGGAGACCTGGGTGGGCGTGGTGGGAACCTGGGTGAGCTCGGCGCCCTTCACCTCGATGCCCTGGGCCTCGAGGCCCTTCTGGACATCCTGCATGGCGTCGTAGGCGCACCAGACGATCCACTCGTCGCCGGCGTCCTCGTAGTCGTCGCCGCCCGCCTCGGCGACGGCGAGCATGAACTCCTCCTCGTCGACCGCGTTGGGCTTGTCCTCGACCTTCTTGTCCTCGCTCTTGATGACCTTCTCGACGGCCACCGTTCCCTTGCGCTCGAACTGGAAGGCCACCGACCCGCTCGTGCCGAGGTTGCCGCCCGCGTGCGAGAAGGCGGAGCGGACGTCGGCAGCGGTGCGGTTGCGGTTGTCGGTGAGGCACTCGACGTAGACGGCCACGCCTGCGGGGCCATAGCCCTCGTAGGTGATCTCCTCGTAGACCGCGGCGTCGGCACCCGAGCCGAAGGCCTTGTCGATGGCGGCCTTGATCTTCGCGTTGGGCATGGAGACCATGCGGGCGCGCTGGACGGCCGCCGCGAGGCTGGCGTTGTTGTCCGGGTTGGGGTCGCCGCCCACCTTGGCGGCAACGGTGATGTTGCGCGACAGCTTCGAGAACAGCGACGAACGCTTGGCGTCAGCCGCCGCCTTCTTGTGCTTTGTAGTGGCCCACTTTGAGTGTCCGGACATCTCACTCTCCCATCATGTCATCCGGGTCTTCCCCCGTAATGTCCATATTCCGCAACATCATAGCCGTTTGGTAGGAGATGGACGCACTCACAGCCAAAACCTCGCAAGCACCACATTGCGAAAACTGGAAAAGGGGCAGCTTCCCGTCCAGATCAGTCCGGATCAAACGCATCTGATGCGGGCGGCGGCAGACGCGGGAAAAGGGCGCCCCCCGTTTCGCAGACAGGGTCAGAGATCGTAGGCGCGGACGGTGCGCTCGATCCTCTTTCCCCAGGGCACCCAGATGAGCAGGAGGAACGCTGCCGTCGAGATGCCGTGCGCGATGTCGAAGGGAAGTCCCGCCGCGAAGGCGGCCAGTGCGCTCGCCGGCGTCAGCGGGCTCACGAACCCGACCACATGCCAGCCGTTGAGCACGAGCCCGTAGATGAGCCCGGATGCGAGCCCGTAGCCGTAGAGGACGCCGCGATGCTCGAAGAGGCCGCGCTCCGCGAGCATGCCGGCGACGTACCCGATGAGGCCCCACGCGTACATCTGCAGGGGCGTCCATGGCCCCTGCCCAAAGAAGAAGTTCGAGATGAGGGCTGCAAGCGCGCCCACCATGAAGCCATCGCGCCGGCCGAGCGCCGCCCCGGCGACGATGGCGATGGCGGAAACCGGCTTGACGTCGGGCACGGGCGCGAGCAGCACACGCCCCGCAGCGGCCGCGGCGGCGAGCACCACCGTCGGCATTATCTGGCGCAGCGCGGGCTTCGACGATTCGTAGCCGGCAGCGAAGAGCGCCACGCAGGCGAGCACGACGAGCATCGTGAGGGCGGCGCTCGCGCTGACGCGAAGGATGGCGCACGCGACGAGGGCGACGGGCACGGCCACGAGCACGGGCAGCTCAAAGGCTGCGCAGAGGCGCGAGATGGCGCTTTGGCTCGAGCTGGCGCGAGCGTTCGACACGACCGTCACCGCCCTATCCGTAGAGGACGTTGCGCTCGAAGAACTCATGCGTGGGCATGGTGCAGGCGATGCCGCCGTCGAAGAGCATCGAGGTCGTCGTCGCGAGCGAGCGCACGAAGCCGAGGTCGTGCGTGGCCATGACCACCGCCGAGCCAGCCTCCGAGAGCTCGAGGAGCAGCTCCGCCACGCGCTGTCGGGCAAGCGCGTCGAGGCCCAGCGTGGGCTCGTCTGCCAGGAGCAGCCGCGGCCGCGCGAGCGCGACCTTCCCCAGCACGAGGAGCTGGCGCTGGCCATGGCTGAGGTCGAAGGGGTCGCGCCCCAGCACGTCCCCCAGGCCCAGACGCTCGGCCATCGCACGCGCCTCGGGCTCGCCATACGCCTGGCCAGACGACCATTCCATCAGCTCGTCGAGCACCGAATCGCATGCCAGGAGGGCCTCGGGGTGCTGCGGCAGGAGCGCCTGCGAGGCCTCATCCGGCCGCTCGATGCGTCCGCGGCGGATGCGCTGGACGCCCGCGAGCACGTGGAGGAGCGTCGACTTGCCCGAGCCATTGCCGCCGACGATGGCCACCACCTCCCCATGGCGCGCGCGATAGCTGCAGTCGCGCAGCACCCAGGGCTCCTGCACCCCGTAGCGCTGCCATGCCTCGCTCAGCGTGACGGCCGCATCGTTTGCGGCGGGTGATGTGGTGACGGCGCGTCCCAGCGCGAGTTCGGGCGGCGCGGACAGCTCCTCGAGCGGGACCGTCTGCACGGACCGCCCCTCGATGCGCAGGCAGGAGGTGGCATAGGGCGCGAGCGCCCATGGCTCGTGCGTGGCGACGACCACCGTCATCCCCAGCTCGCGGTTGAGCTTGAAGAGCGCGTGGGCGAAGTCGGCGCGGGCAATGGGATCCAGCATGGAGGTGGGCTCGTCGAGCAGGAGCATGCGAGGCTCGGCGACGAGCGCCGCGGCGAGGGCGACCATCTGCGCCTGGCCGCCCGAGAGCTCGGAGGTCCGCCTCCTGAACAGCTGCTCGAGGCCCAGCCGATAGCTCACCTCCGCCACGCGGCGGCGCATCTCGGCCTGGTCCATGCCGAGGTTCTCCAGGCAGAAGGCCAGCTCCTGCCACACGGTATCGCATACGATGCGGCCGTCGTCGCCCTGCCCCACATAGCCCACGGATCGGGCCGAGTCGGCGACGTCGAGGTCGCAGGCGCGCCGTCCCATGATGCGGATCTCGCCCGTGAGGCTGCCGGCGGGCGCCACCTCGGGCTTGCACAGGCGCAAAAGGGTCGTCTTCCCCGCGCCGTTTGCCCCTACCACCAGGCAGAACTCGCCTTGGGGGATGCGCGCCGAGACGCCCTCGAGCACGGGGGACGACACGTCGCCCGGAGCGCTCGGGTAGGCGAAGCTCACATTCGAAAGCTCGAGCGCCGGGACATGCGACTCGACTGCGAGGCGACCGTCCATCAGCCCTCCCCCTCCCAGCTCAGGCGCTCGAGGTAGGTGAGCGCGCAGGGGACGAGGCCGTAGGCGACGAGCAGGAGCGCCCCAGGCCAGGGGTCGGGCCCCGCAAGCACGGGGTAGAACGAGAACCCGGACACGAGGCGGAACGAGAAAGCGGCGCAGGCGATGGCCCCGGCCGCGACGGCAGCCAGGGCGAAGGCGTCGCGCCGCGCGAAGCGATGGGGCTGGT
This sequence comes from uncultured Coriobacteriaceae bacterium, assembly GCA_902782635.1. Taxonomy (GTDB): domain Bacteria; phylum Actinomycetota; class Coriobacteriia; order Coriobacteriales; family Atopobiaceae; genus CACZNT01. Next base: position 5,831 of record CACZNT010000133.1, on the reverse strand, counting down.
AGGTGGTGCGACGGACGCCGGACGACCACCCGCGCGCCCGCATGCCGTCGGCCGCATCCAGGGAGCTCGTGAGCGCCCAGCCCACGAGCGATCCCGACGTGCGCGCGGCGGCCGCGACGCGATCCGAGATCGTGCCGGTGCGCGCGGCCGAGGTCGCCTGCGTTGCGGCGCGCATCTCGCCCGCCCGGCCCATGAGCTGCGGGACGAGCCGCGCCGTCATCGAGATCATGAGGGCGACGGTGGGAAGCGGCCCGCCGAGCACGGCGAGCACGCGGTCCTGGGGCAGGAGCTCGGAGGCGCAGGCCACCCAGATCGTCATCGACGCCAGCATGAGGCCCATGCAGGCGCCGAAGACGAGCGATTCCAGGCGCACGCCCACAGGCCCCAGCCTGAAGAGCAGGGTGGCCCCCGAATGCGAGATGAGCGGGTTGAAGAGCGTCACCAAAAGCGCCGCAGGCGCCACCCAGGCAAGCGTGCGCAGGGTCGCGTGCCAGCCCCGGCAGACCCCAGAGCACAGGGTCGCGCAGCCCAGCGAGATGGCCACGAGCACGGGATGCAAGCCGAACATCGTGAGGGCCAGCATCCCGCACACGTATGCGAGTGGCACGGCGGGGTGGCTGGCGTCGAATGCGAGGTGTCGCTCGTGCATGGCAGGCCTAGAAGGTGACGTAGCTCCACGCGATGGTGTCGCCCTCGGCAAGCGTCACCTCGGAGACGCCCACGTCGGGCATCTCGCCGTTGACCGTGAAGGTCCAGCCGCCCGCGCTGCCCGTGGCGTTCTCGCCGATGCCGTTGATGGCGGCGACGTAGGGGCCGTAGGAGCTGTCGACGAGCTCGTGGTCGACGCCCGAGAGCAGGAGCGCGTCGTAGACCGTGGCGCCCTCGGGCACCTCGACGTCCATCGTCTCGGTGGTGCCGCCGGCAACCGTGCCGTCAATCGACATCGACACCTTCACCTGGGTGGCCTGCTCGGACGAAGCTGGCGCCTCGACCGTCGCCGTCGAGCAGGCGGCAAGGCCGGGCGCGGCGACGAGCGCCAGGGCGAGCAGCGCGCGGGCAATGAGGTTCTTGCTGGTGTTCATGGGTCTTCCTCCCATCCTCGGGGCACGCCCCATCCGGGGGCGGCCAACTTTGCGATGGCGTGGGAGGGCAGGCAGGGTTTGCCAGGCAACCGCCGCGCGCAGGCACGACGGCACATCCGAAGTCACAGCGGACGCTGCCCCGGAGTCAAACCGGGATTCCTTTTAATCTACTAGGCTGAGCAGCTGTTCAAACCGTGCCCTCGACGCTATGCGGTTGCGCTGAGTGTAGCATGCCGTCTGAGGGCGAAAAAGGACGGGCTCGTCTCCACATAAGACGTAGCTGATGTGACCGTTGGGGACTGTCCCCATCTGTCACGTTAGGCGATGTGGCCCTGCTGGGGGGCCTGCCTGCGGGCTGCCACCACGAGCATGACGAGGCCGATCAGCACGAGCGGCAGGCTCAGCACCTGGCCCATCGTTATGAATCCGCCGAGGTAGCCCAGCTGGGCGTCGGGCACTCGGACGAACTCGATGAGGAAGCGGAAGATGCCGTAGAGCATGAGGAAGGCGCCCATGAACGTCCCCTGCGGGCGCGGCGGGGTGCGACGCGAGAGGGCGAAGAGGACGACGAAGATGACGATGCCCTCGAGCAGCGCCTCGTAGAGCTGGGAGGGGTGCCGCGGCACGCCGCCCTCCTCGAAGACGACGCCCCAGGGAAGATCGGTCGGCTTGCCCCAGAGCTCGCCGTTCACGAAGTTCGCGCAGCGCCCCAGGAAGAGCCCGAGCGGCGCGCCGATCACGGCGAGGTCCCAGATCGTCCCGATGGATATGCCCAGGCCGCGCGTCGCTATCGAGCCGGCCACGATGGCGCCGACGAGGCCGCCATGAAAGCTCATGCCGCCCTCGTTGAGCATGAGTATGGAGATGGGATTCTCCAGGTAGTAGCCCGCGCCGTAGAACAAGACGTAGCCCAGGCGGCCGCCGATGATGACGCCGAGGGCGATGCCCACCATGATCTCGAGGACGTCGTCGGCTGTGATGTCGAGCTTCCAACGCTTGGCCACGCGGTAGATGACGATGCCGGCCAGGACAAATCCCACCAGGTAGGCAAGGCCGTACCAGCGCACGCTCACCGGCCCCAGCGAGAAGGCGACCGGGTCGAGCGCGTGGTAGATGTCGTTGAGGCTCATCAGTGGCTAGATGACAGCCTGGACGTGCGTCACGCCGGGCACGTGCTCCTTGAGGATGCGCTCGATGCCCATGGAGAGCGTGAGCGAGCTCATCGGGCAGCCCTGGCAGGCGCCGGTGAGACGAAGCGAGACGACGCCGTCGTCGCTCACCTCCACGAACTCGCAGTCGCCGCCATCAGCCTGCAGGCTGGGGCGAATGGCGTCGAGCGTCGCCAGCAGGAGCTTCTCGTTGATCTCTACCTTCTCGGTAGCCTCGGTATCGGCCATGGGTCTTCCTTCCCCTCCTAATTCATAGTTCGCAACGGGTATTCTACCCAAACGCGTCGCACTAAACGCCCTCACGCCAACATCACATCGACATCACGGCATCTCGATTCCCAAAATGTGACAAAGGGGACTGTCCCCTTTGTCATGTTTTGTGACAGTTGGGGACTGTCCCCAAGTGTCACGTTTAGCCGATGCCCTGGTGGAGGTGGCCGGACGTGGCGCCGGAGACGCGCTTGGGCATGGGGCCTCCCGCACGCGCCGCCTCGAGGGCAGCTGCGATGCGCGCCACCTCAGGCCCCACCTGGGAATCGTCGAGCAGCGTAGCGTCCACCAGGAAGCGGCTCACGCCCGCCTCGAGCAGGGCATCCATCTCGGGCGCCAGGTCGAGGGAGCGGGCGGCGTAGATGCGGCTCCTGCCATGGACGTCACCGCGCACGGGCAGGATGTGGCCGTCGATGTTTCGCAGGGCAAGCTTGCGCGCACGCAGCGAGCAGGCCTCGCATGCGCCCGTGCACTCCCCCGCCGACTGCAGCACGCAGTGCTCGCTCGTCATCACCCGCACGCGCCCCGAGACCATCGCGCCCATGTGCGCCTGCGCATGGGGCGCTATCTGGGAGATCTCGTCAATCGTGAGCTCGGGGGAAAGCCAGATGCCGCAGGCGCCGGCCTCCTCGAGCGCTCGGATGGCCTCGACGTTGTGAACGGGAACGCAGGAGCGGACCTCCGCATGCACGCCGCGCTCTGCTGCCAGCGCAAGCTCGCTCACGTTGCCCACCGCAAGCGGCGCGCCCGCACGCACGTGGGCATCCAGGCGTGCGTGGTCGGGCAGGCGGCACAGCTCGTCGAGCACGGGAACGCAGGGGACGGACCATGTGTCTTCCGGCCAGGCGTCGAGGTCGTCGGCTGCCACGTAGATGCGCGTGGCGCCGGCGTCGAGCGCGGCTCGGGCAGCGTCCGGCGTCGTCACGAGGGCGCAGACCTCGGGTTCAGGCTCGAACGCGCCCTCTCCATCTGACGTTGCCGCAGCCACACGGTCAAAAGCCGAGCTTGGCGTGCCGAGCGCACGCGCCTCCCCCTGGCGACGCGGCGCAGAGAGTATCGCCTCCTCGAGCGCAGAGCAGGCTTCGGCGCGCAGATGGTGGAGCGCGGAGAAGGAGAGCCCCACGCCCTCGTCGAGCTCGACGTCGAAGGAGACGGGCTCGAAGGGCGTCGACCCCATGCGACCCACATGCTCGATGAGGTCATCCTCGCTCACGGCACGCGTGCGCGCAGGCTCGACCGCATCGCCCGTGGAGACGGCACGCGCGAGGCCGTCGGCCGTCTCGAGCGAAACCTCGAGCGGCTCGCCCAGGAGTGCCCGCACCGACACGCGCACCGCACGCTTGCGCACGTGCTCGCGCGAGAGCGCGGCGTGTACCTCGTCCAGGGCGGCCTGGCTGCGGATGACGCGCACGGGGCTTCCGGCGTCGGCCGTCCGCACGCCCGTGCACTCGATGACATCCCCCGCGGCGGCATCCGACTCGACCGCGCAGGTGAAGAACTGGCTCGGGTCCGAGAGCGGGCGCACCTCGAGGAGGTCGCGCTTGCCCACCGGCTCGTCCAGGCGGATGGTGATGCGCGCCTGGCTGTGGAAGCGCTTGCGGCCGTGGCCCTCGGAGCGTTGCTTGAAGGAGACGCGGTCGGGAAGCTCCTCGGATGCGACGACCTCCCCCACCAGCTGGCCGCGATTGTTGGAGCGCTCGTAGCTCATCATCTCGTCGCCCGAGCGCCCGTGCAGGTAGGCGCTCGTGAAGTCGCGGTTGAAGGCGCGCTTGAGGCGGCGGTCGCGCTCGGTCGCGTCGTCGCCGGCGCCGCCGTCACCATCGTCATCCAGCGCGTCGAGGGCCTCACGATACGACCGCACGACGGCATGCACATAATCCGGCGCCTTCATGCGGCCCTCTATCTTGAGCGAGGCCACGCCGGCGTCCGCGAGCCCGGCGAGCTCGGAGCTGAGGTTCATGTCCTTGGGGCAGAGCAGGCGCTCGCGATCTCCCAGGTCGAAGGCGCGACCCTGCTCGTCCACCAGCTCGAAGGGCAGGCGGCAGGGCTGCGCACACAGGCCGCGGTTTGCCGAGCGGCCGCCGAAGTTCGAGCTCATGAGGCACAGGCCCGAGTAGCAGAAGCAGATGGCGCCATGGGCGAACGCCTCGCAGGGGATCCCCGTGGCGCAGCACGCCTCGATCTCGGGAAGCGAGAGCTCGCGCGAGAGCGTCACGCGGGAGGCGCCGAAGCGCTCGGCGCACCAGATCACGCCGCGCGCATCATGGACGTTTGCCTGGGTGGATACGTGCACCTCGATCTCGGGAAGCTCGCGGGAAAGGGCGCGCATGAGGCCCCAGTCCTGAACGATGAGGGCGTCGGCGCCGAGGGATGCGGCCTTGCGGGCCAGCTCGAGCGCCTCGGACATCTCGCGCTCCTGGATGACGACGTTGAGCGTCACGTAGACGCGCGCGCCGGCCAGATGCGCCTCGCGGCAGGCGGCGGCAAACGACTCGTCGTCGAAGTTCTCGGCCGAGCGCCGCGCGTTGAGCGCGCCGAAGCCGCAGTAGATGGCATCGGCCCCGCCGGCGAGGGCGGCACGGAAGGGCTCGGGCCCGCCCGCCGGGGCGAGCAGCTCTGGGGATGGCCTGGTGTCCACTACACCAGGCGCACGAAGCGGCGCTTGCCCACCTGGATGACGGTGCCCGCGGCAAGCTGGTCGGGGGCGACGTTGTAGCTCTTGGGTGCGAGCGCCTCGCCGTCGATCTTCACCCCGCCGCCGTCGATGAGCCGCCTGGCCTCGCCCGCCGAGGGGGCGAGCTTGGCATCGGCCATGAGCTTGGCGAGGTAGACCTGCCCCTCGTCGTTGAGCACGATGCCCGCGACGGCGTACTCGGGGATGTCGTCGGGCACCTCGTTCTGCTTGAACTGCGCATCGAAGGCGGCCTGCGCTGCCTCGCCCGCGCCCTCGCCGTGGTAGAGGTCGCAGATGTTGCGCGCGAGCGCGCGCTTGAGGGCGTAGGGGTCGGCCGTGCCGTCGGCAAAGGCGGCGTCGATGGCGTCGAGCTCGTCGATGGTGAGCGTCGAGCACAGGCGGTACCAGCGCGCGATCTGCTCGTCGGTGATGCTCATCACCTTGCCGAACATGTCGGCCGGCTCGTCGGTGAGGCCCACGTAGTTGCCGTAGCTCTTGGACATCTTCTTGTGGCCGTCGGTGCCCTCCAGAAGCGGCATCGTGAGCGCCACCTGGGGCTCCATGTCGCGGGCGCGCATGAGGTCGCGGCCAGCGAGCAGGTTGAAGATCTGGTCGTTGCCGCCCATCTCGAGGTCG
>CACZNT010000132.1 GCA_902782635.1 uncultured Coriobacteriaceae bacterium | reverse complement strand
TTCATCATGAAGGACGCCTACAGCTTCTCGGCCACCGTCGAGTCGCTCCAGGAGTGCTACGACGACCAGAAGGCCGCCTACGCGCGCGTGTGCGATCGCTGCGGCCTCTACGCGCTTCCCGTCGCGGCCGACTCCGGCCAGATCGGCGGCGACACGAGCGTCGAGTACATGGCCATCGCCGATGCGGGCGAGGCCGAGATCGTCCACTGCGAGTGTGGCTTTGCGGCAGATGTCGAGGCTGCGACGGCGAAGATTGAGGTCGTGGAGGGACCGGGCAACGGCACGCCTGAGAAGATCTCGACGCCTGGCACGGGCACCATCGAGGAGCTCGCCAATCTCTTGGGCATCCCGCAGTCGGCCACGCGCAAGTCACTTCTGCTCATCGACGGCGAGAAACGCCCCGTGCTCGCGCTCGTGCCGGGAGATCACGAGCTCAACGACATCAAGGCCGCGCACGCCTTCGGCGACTACCACCTCATGAGCGACGAGGAGCTCGAGGAGCAGGGCCTCGTCAAGGGATTCATCGGGCCGGTCGGCCTTCCCGAGGGCATCCGCATCGTGGCAGACGAGTCGCTCAAGGACTCCAAGAGCTGGCTCGTGGGCGCCAACGAGGCCGACTATCACATCCAGGGCGTTTGCCCCGGGCGCGACTTCGAGGTGGGCGAGTGGCTCGACCTCGTGAGCGCCCAGGAGGGCGACGGCTGCCCCGTGTGCGGCAAGCCCCTCGCGGCTGCGCGTGGCATCGAGGTGTCGCAAGTCTTCCAGCTCGGCACGAAGTACTCCGAGGCCATGGGCGTGACGTTCATGGACGAGGACGGTACGGAGAAGCCCTTCCAGATGGGCTGCTACGGCATCGGCGTCTCGCGCACGCTCCAGGCCGTGGTCGAGCAGCACAACGACGAGCATGGCATCATCTGGCCCGTCGCGGTGGCGCCCTACGAGGTGGAGGTCATCCCGCTGGACGTTGCCGACGATCTCGTGTGGCCTGCTGCGCAGAAGCTTGCGGAGGATCTCGCCGAGGCTGGCCTCGAGGTGATCGTCGACGATCGCAAGGAGCGCGCCGGCGTCAAATTCAACGACGCCGACCTCATGGGCTTTCCCGTGCAGATCGTGCTTGGGAAGCGCGGCATCTCCGGCGGCACGGTCGAGCTCAAGCGCAGGTCGACGGGGGAGCGCGAGGACGTGGCGCTCGAGGACGCCGTCAAGAAGGCCAAGGAGATCATCGAGCCGCAGCGCGCCTAGTTGTGAAGTCGTCAACATCTCGCTTGACCACAACGCGAACTTTGCTACTATAGTCAAGCACCTTGACGGGGATATAGCTCAGCTGGGAGAGCGCATGACTGGCAGTCATGAGGTCAGGGGTTCGAGCCCCCTTATCTCCACCACAATTTCCAGGGCCGGGTAGTCACCCGGTCCTTTTTCTTTTTATTGCAACTAACCTGTCCCCTTTGTCATGACAAAGGGGACTGTCCCTCTTGTCATATTTTCGGGCGGACTGTCCTATAATTCTTTCTCACGGGCTCGTGGCGCAGCGGTTAGCGCAGGGGACTCATAATCCCTTGGTCGTAGGTTCGAACCCTACCGGGCCCACCACTCAAACCTTCCGAGAGGGGATCTCGTGTCTCAAGAGCGCAAGAATCTCAAGATCGTGAGTCTCATCACGCTCGCGCTTGCCATCGTCTCCGTCTGCGCAGGCGTCTTCCTGCTCCTGCGCACCAGCGGGTCCTACATGGAGGCGCTCGTCGGCGTCATCGTCTGCGTTGCGATGTGCGTGATGGGCTTTGTCTCGGGACTTTCGGCGAACAAGGCGGCAAACACGCCCTCCAAGGCCAAGTCGCCGGTGCCCTACGCCTGTGCGCTCATCGTGAGCATCGCGGGCATCCTTGCTGGCTTCGGTGTGGGCGTTCCCAAGGCCGATGTGGTCGCGCTTGTGATCTCCTGCTGCATGGCGGTGACGAGTCTCATCTCGCTCGTCCTCAGCCGAACGGTCTACGAGAAGTCGCTCAAGTAGGGAATCGCCATGCGCATCAAGTCACGAGCCCTCTCTATTGCATGGAAGGCCATCCTTGTGGTCGTCGGGACCTATGGCTTGCTTGACGGGTCGGGCATTCTCGCGGGGGCCTACACGCCGAACTTCCCGCACATGTTCACCAACGTTGCAAACATCTTCGCCGTGGGCTATTTCGTGCTTGCGATTATCAAGTTGCTCGCATCTGGCGATGACGGCAGACCCTTCGCGCCGGTTTGCAAGTACACGGCAACGATTTCGCTGCTGGTGACGATGCTCATTGCGCATTTCATGCTCTTCAACACGCTCTTCGACAACGGACAGCTCGTCTTGCATCTCTTCGCTATGCATTACGTGACGCCCGTGATGAGCATCCTCGACTGGCTCCTCTTCGACGAGAAGGGGAAGATGCCGGCCTGGGGACCCTTCGCCTGGCTCTGGCTCGTGCTCGCGTATCTCGTCTTTACTATGGTCGCTGTGGGCGTGTTCGGCATCTACATGGGCGGTGGGTCGACCGGCGACATCACGAACTACCCCTATACCTTCCTCGACCCGGCCATCTCTGGCGTTGGGGGAGTCGCCGTATTCTGCGGGGGCATGCTTGTCGTCTTCATCGTGCTCGGGTATGTCCTCTTTGGGATCGACCGTCTGCTCGGGCGCTTCGTCCGCAGGGAGGACCCCAAGCCAACCGGATCGCATTTCGCCTGACAGTTGACCCGAGGCGGATTCAGGCGGTCGTTGCACCACGGACGAGGGGGTGGTGCAATGGGAAGAGCCGGATTCTGGTACACGATCGATGATTGACGGTCGTCAAGAGGGCCCTCGGCTCCGGGGCGCCGGCTGCGGCCGCTTCGACCCGAGGGTCGCCCAGATGGACGCCGACCTCAGGGCCGGATTCGAAGGGCAATCAGCTGTGGTACTGCGGCATGTGCGACGAATACTTCATCTAAGATTTCGCGCGGCGATCGCCAGCCTTTCGCGGCCCCCCATTACAGCGCCGGGGAACCGTTTGGGATTAATCGGCTCTGGCTCATCGCCTCGACCCGCAATGACCGTGCGAGGGCTGGATTCGCTGGCATGGCTCGCGGGTTGACAGTGCTGGGCCAGTCTGCTCATATGGTGTTTGTTAGCTGGTGCGCGCCACTTCGCGAGAGGGGGTCTTCCCGTGGATTTCGATGAACTCACGCCAGAGCAGATTGAGAAGGCCAGGGCCTGTGCGAGCGCAGACGAGCTGTTCGAGCTTGCCAAGGCTGAGGGCATCGAGCTTTCGGATGAGCAGCTCGATTCCGTGGCGGGCGGCGATTCGTGGAGCCTCCCCGAGGGCTGCGGCGGCGACTACTGCGGCATGTTCGACTAGCCGAGAACCTGAGTGCCAAGCAGATGGAGAAGGCGAAGTCCTGCAAGACGCCCTAGGAGATGATGGCGCTCATCGCGGAGGAGGGCATGGAGCTCGCGGACGAGCAGCTCGAGGCCGTGTCTGGCGGCGATTCCGCGTGGACGAAAATGACCGACTGCGAGAGTCTGGGCATCGAGCAGGGCGATTAGCGCACGGTTCGGGATTGAGGGTTTGCCAGTTCGAGCCTGGTTGTCACAGCCGGAAACACTGAAGGCCGTCGGCAACGCGCCGCCGGCCTTCTTGCTTGCCGAAGCATCTGCTAATCAACAAACTGCGAACTGGCGCATTGACGGCTACGAGCAGCCCATCGCGGTTTTCACACGCGAGGCGGGAGAGGCCCTGGCAGCCGCCTCCAAGGACGCCATGTCGCAGGGCTACCGCCTCAAGATCTTCGACGCCTTTCGGCTGCAGAAGGCGGTCGATCACTTCGTCCGCTGGTCAAAGGACCCAAGCGACACGCGCATGAAGGAGTACTTCTTCGATTACTTCGGCGAGCTCTCGCACCCAGACTACCGCGGCATCGCTGACGAGCAGCACGAGATCCGCATGATCTTGCGCGACATCATGATGGCAGCCGGGTTCGCCCCGCTCGAGGAGGAGTGGTGGCACTTCCGCCTCGATCAGGAGCCCTACCCGGACGGCTACTTCACATTCCCCGTGAACGAGGCTTCGATCAAGCGCTAGATGACGTCCGTCCGCGTTGGCGAGCGCAAGGCCCTCGTCGTCGCAGGTGCCCACGTAAAAAAGGCGCCCCGCAAGGGGCGCCTTTCGCTCTCGACGATGGCCTCGGGGTAGCTTACCTTACGTTCTTGCCGTAGTGTTCGCCGCAGGTCTCGGGGATATTGTTGTCGCTGCAGCCCCAGGTGCCGCCGGAGACGGAATCGAGCTGCTCGTCCGTGAGCTCAATGCCCTCGGCCTTGGCGAGCTCCCGCAGCTCCTCGTCGCTATGGCACATGCGCGCCTTAGCCTTCTGCTCATCAGTGAGGTCGTTGTAATCCATGATCAAGTCCCTTCGCTCGTCGGGCTCTGCGCCTTCACCCTCTTATATGCGGCGCCCGGCTCCCTCGTCTTGCCTTCGAACGCAATTTCATTCTAAGGGCGGGCGCCACCTCAATCTCGTCCAAATCCAATGCGAATCGGGAAATGCCAGAGCCGGTGCTCGCTCGCAACGGAGCAGAGATACACTGGCGGCATCGCATTGGGCGGCACTGCGTCCAGCAGCTGCCCTTAATCCCATAGGGATGCGCAAGATGGACATCAAGGAGCTTTCCCCTGAGATGCAGGAGAGGGTCGTGGGCATGCGCCCCGAGGAGATCGTCGTGTGAATCCGCCGGGGAACTTGTCAGGTCGAAACACCTGACAGATGCTTGGGGAACTTGTCAGGTGAAACGAAAACAGGCCAGCCAAGTGGCTGACCTGCTGTTTTTGATGGTGGGCGATGCTGGATTTGAACCAGCGACCCCATCCGTGTGAAGGATGTGCTCTACCCCTGAGCCAATCGCCCGTGCCTTTGTGCGTAGGCATTGTAGCACACTCCGCCAGCCCCAACGCAAGCGAAGTCTCGGGTAGAATCAATTGGTTGAATATCGTCACGGATGCGCGACGCGCGCCATGGGAGAGGAACAGCAGCACCACGTGATCGTACTCGTCGACAAGGTATCCAAGTCGTTTGGCGGACAAGTCCTCTATTCCCAGGCAACCCTCCAGCTCAATGCGGGCGAGCGCTGGGCACTTGTCGGGCCCAATGGCGCCGGCAAGACCACCCTCCTCAAGATCATCATGGGCCAGGAGTCGGCTAACGAGGGCACGGTGACGCTCGCGCGCGGCACCACGCTCGGCTATCTCGAGCAGGAGACGAAGCTGGCGGGGGAGAAAAGCGCGCTTCGCGAGGTTATGGACTCCGCAGTAGAGATCCGCCGCCTTGGCAAGCGCCTGGGCGAGCTCGAGAGCCTCATCTCATCGGACATCCCGGAAGACGAGATGCAATCCCATCTCGACGAATACGGCCATACGCGCGACCGCTTCGAGCAGCTTGGCGGCTACGAGCTCGAGGCCCGGGCACGACAGATTCTCTGCGGCCTCGGTTTTCCCATCGAAGATCTCGACAAGCCGGCGCGCGAGTTCTCCGGCGGCTGGCAGATGCGCATCGCCCTCTCGAAGCTCCTCCTGCGCCATCCCGACCTGCTGCTGCTCGACGAGCCCACGAACCACCTTGACCTCGAGAGCGTCCGCTGGCTCGAGGGCTTCATCGCCAGCTACGACGGCGCCGTCCTTCTCGTGAGCCACGACCGCGCCTTCATGGATGCCTGTGTGAGCCACGTGGCCTCCATCGAGAACCGCCGCATGGCCACTTACGTTGGCAACTACTCTGGCTACCTCAAGCAGCGCGAGGACAACCTCGAGCAGATGCGGGCCAAGCGCGCCGCCCAAGAGCGCGACATCGCCCACATGGAGACCTTCATCGAGCGCTTCCGCTACAAGCCTACGAAGGCGCGCCAGGTGCAGGAGCGCATCAAGCGCGTTGAGGCCATCAAGCAGGAGCTCGTGGTGCTGCCCGAGCAATCAAAGCACGTGAGGTTCTCGTTCCCCGCGCCGCCGCGCACGGGCGACACGGTGGTCTCGCTCGAGGACGTCTCCAAGGCCTATGGCGACAATCTCGTCTACGAGGGCGTCTCGCTCAATCTTTACCGAGGCGACCACGTGGCGCTCGTCGGCCCGAACGGCGCCGGCAAGTCGACCCTCATGAAGCTCATATGCGGCACAGAGAAGCCCACATCGGGCACGGTGGAGCTCGGCCAGAACGTCACGCGGGCCTACTACGCCCAGCACCAGATGGAGTCGCTCAACGCGGGCAACACCGTCCTGGCGGAGCTCGACTCCGTGGCTGCGGGCTGGACCTCATCCGAGGAGCGTCGCCTGCTGGGGGCCTTCCTCTTCCATGGTGACGACGTCGAGAAGCGCGTGAGCGTGCTCTCCGGCGGCGAGCGGGCGCGCCTTGCGCTCTCCAAGATGCTCGTGGCGCCCGATCCGCTCCTGTGCCTCGACGAGCCCACGAACCACCTCGACATCGACTCGGTGGACGTCCTCGAGCATGCCCTCGAGGAGTTCGACGGCACCATCGTGCTCATCAGCCACGACGAGCACCTCGTGCGCGCCATCGCAAACAAGGTCATCGACATCCGCGACGGCCAGGTGACCGTCTACCAGGGCGACTACGACTACTACCTGTTCAAGCGCGCCGAGATAGAGGCGCGTGGCGACGGCTCCTCCGCATCATCAGCGGGGGAGATGAACGAATCCCCCTCAGAGGGGATGCCAAATGCGAAAAGCGCTGCATCCGGGCCCGTTTCGGAGCCCACCGCAAAGGGCAGGAACGTCAAGACCCGCGAGCAGCGCCGCGCGGAGGCCGAGGCCCGCAATGCCGCCAACGCCAAGGTGCGCGACGTCAAGAAGCGCCTCAAGGAGGTTGAGGCGGCGCTCGAGCCCGCCCAGGCGCGCTACGCCGAGGTCATGGAGAAGATGGCATCTGAGGAGCTCTATGCCGACGCGGCGGCCTTCGACGAGTGCATGAGGGAGTACAACGCGCTTTCGAAGAAGATTCCCGTGCTCGAGGAGGAATGGCTCGAGCTCACGGCTAAGCTCGAGGAGGCTGCCGATGCCTAGCGCGCTGGGAGGCTATGCGAACATGCTGCCCCACGTCGTCATGACGGTGGTCTTGGTGTCGCTCTCGGCGTCGCTGCACGAGTTCGGCCACGCCTATGCGGCCTACAAGTGCGGCGACACGACGGCCAAGGACGCAGGCCGGCTCACGCCCAACCCGCTGGCGCACATCGACCCCTTCGGCTCGGTGATGCTCCCGCTTTTGCTCTCGCTCTCAAGCGGCGCCTACATCGCCTATGCCAAGCCCGTGCCGTACAACCCGAACCGGCTTGCCGGCGGCAGGCGCGACGAGGCAATAGTCGCACTGGCAGGGCCTGTCATGAACCTGCTCCAGGCCATCGTCGGCGCGGCCGTGGTGCGCCTGCTCATCCAGTTTGCCCCGCAGCTCCTCAGGGAGACGATGGTGAGCGACGTACTGCTGCGCTACGTGATGGTCAACATCTCGCTGATGATCTTCAACCTGCTGCCCGTGCCGCCCCTGGACGGCTCGAAGCTGGTGCTTCCCCTGCTCAAGGGGAGCGCCTACGAGCGCTATCATAGTCTGCAGCGCCATGCGCTTCCCATACTGCTCGTCGTGCTCTACGTGATCCCCGAGTTCACGGGCTTCGATCCGGTGGGGGAGATCATCGGCGGTCTCGGTTCGCGCATCTTCTACCTGCTGATGGGAATATCGTGAGCTATAGGGTGAACACACAGGTCTTCTCGGGCCCCTTCGACCTCCTGCTCCAGCTCGTGAGCAGGCAGAGGGTCGACATCGGCGCCATCTCGATTGCCGAGGTGGCCGAGCAGTACCTGGCCGAGGTCGAGCGCATGCAGGACATGGACCTCGACGTTGCGAGCGACTTCATCCTCGTCGCCTCGACCCTGCTCGACATCAAGGCGCAGACCCTCGTCCCCGACGACCTGCGGATGCCGGGCGACGAAATGGACGAGGACCTCGACGAGCTCGCCGAGCTGAGCCCCGCCGAGGCCCGCGAGGTGCTCATCGCGCGCCTCATCGCCTACAAGCAGTTCCGCAATGCCGCGAGCGCCCTGGGGGCGCGCATGGAGGCCGAGGGGAGGATGGTGCCGCGCACCTGCGGCCCGGATCCGGAGTTCCTCAACCTCATGCCCGACTACCTCGAGGGGATCACGCTTCGCGGCCTGGCCGTGATCTGCGCCGACCTGGATTCTCGGCGCGAGACGCTCCTGCTCGAGGCCGAGCACATCGCGCCGAAGCGCCTGCCCGTGGCACTCACGGTGGCTTCGGTCGACCGCATCATACGCTCGAAGCCGCTCGTCACCTTCTCTGAGCTCCTCGACGGCCAGTCCACGCCCGAGATCGTGGTCGTCACCTTCCTGGCCATCCTCGAGCTCTACAAGCGCGGCTCCATCCGCGTGTCCCAATCGCAAACCTTCGGGGAGATCGACATCGCCCGCGTCGAGGGCGCCGAGCCCTACGTCATCGAGGGCGACCCCGAGCTCATCGAGGAGGAGTGGTGATGTCTGCCCTAGAGCACCTGTCATCGAACTCGCTACGCTCGACGATCGAGGCCCTGCTCCTCGTGTCGAGCGACCCCGTGCCTGCTACCGACCTATCCACGCTGCTCGGCGTCTCGCCAGGCGACGTCGCCGAGGAACTCTCCGCCCTCGCCGCCGAGTATGCCGACGCGAATCGCGGGATCCAGCTGCGCGAGGTGGCTGGCGGATGGCGACTCTTCACCCATCCCGCCTGCCACGAGGCCGTCGAGGCCTACGTCCTCTCGTGGGACACGCGCAAGCTCTCGCAGGCCGCCCTCGAGACGCTCGCCGTCATCGCTTACCACCAGCCCGTCACTCGCGAGGGCGTGCGTGCCGTGCGCGGCGTGAACTCCGACGGCGTCATAAGCTCGCTCGTCGAGAAGGGCCTCGTGCGCGAGCTGGGGCGCGATGCGAATCATGGCAACGCCATCATCTACGGCACCACCCGGGCCTTCCTCGAGCGCTTCGGGCTCAGGAGCCTCCGCGAGCTTCCCGACCTCGAGCAGTTCGCCCCGGATGAGGAGTCCAAGCGCTTCATCCGCGAGAGGCTATCGGGCCGCGCGATCAACTCGACCATTCTGGATGCGGCCGACGACATCGACGAGGAGCGCGAGCTCCTGGACGAGACCGACGATGCCGATGACGCCGAGGACGAAAGCCGCGATGACTGAGGTAGAGCGCCAGGGACCATACCCCATGCGCCTGCAGAAATTCCTCGCGCGCGCCGGCGCTGCGAGCAGGCGCGGCTCTGAGGACCTCATGACGGCTAGACGCGTGCGCGTTAACGGCGTCGTCGTGAGCGAGCTGGGCAGCAAGGTAGATCCGAGCTGCGACGTCGTCACCGTCGACGGCATCGAGTACCGCCTCTCGGACAAGCCCGTCTACCTCGTCCTCAATAAGCCCGCCGGCTACCTCACCACGATGAGCGACCCGCGCGGCCGGCATTGCGTGGCCGAGCTCGTCCCCACGGCAGAGCACCCCGGTCTCTTCCCGGTGGGCCGCCTCGATGCCGACACCACCGGGGCGCTGCTCTTCACCACCGATGGCGAGATGGCCCAAGCCCTGCTCCACCCCTCGCATCATGTGGAGAAGACTTACGTCGCGCAGGTCGAGGGACGCCCCAGCGAGGACGAGCTGGACGAGCTGCGGCGGGGCATCACGCTTGACGACGGGCCCTGCAAGCCGGCCATCGCGCGCATTTTGGGGCGTGACGGCGTTTCCAGTGGTGTCACATCGGTGGAACTGCGCATATCTGAGGGGCGCAAGCACCAGGTAAAGCGTATGCTAGAGGCAATGGGCCATCCCGTTGTCCGGCTGCACCGCAAGGCCTTCGGGCCCATAGGGGCAGACGACATCGCGTCCGGGTCGTACCGGATGCTCGAGGAACGCGAAATCGCCCAGCTAGAGAGCGCGGCGAAGATTAAGGAGCATGCATGAGCGAGCCCAAGCAGACCATCCTCTTCATGAGGCATCCCCAGACCGTGGCAAACGTCGAGATGCTCTTCTCCGGCGATGCCGACGTGTACCTCACCGCAGTGGGCGAGGCGCAGCGCAAGCGCGCGATGAGCGCCATCGTCTCGTGGAACCCGCGCCACCTCTTCTCCTCGCCGCTCACGCGCTGCCTCTCCATCGCCGCCGAGGCAGCTGAGTACCTCAAGGCCGAGACTGTCATCGACCCGCGCATCACCGAGATCGACTTCGGCATCCTCGAGGGCACCAGCTATCCCGAGTACAAGGACTATCCCTGGCCGCGCGACGAGAACGGCCATTCTGTCCCCGTCGAGGGAGGGGAGAGCTACGAGCACGTCTACGCGCGTGCGACCTCCTTCCTCAACGACCTCAAGGGCTACGAGGGCCGCACGGCCGCCATCTGCCACGGAGGCTTCATGCGCGTCCTGCTCGCCGCCATCTACGAGTCGGATCCCAACAACTTCCAGCACATGGAGGTTGAGAACGTCTCGTCGATGATCGTCACCTGCGACGGCAACGTGTTCAACCTCGCCGCCTTCGGCCTCACGCCCGAAGAGGTCATGATGAGGCGCGAGACGGGGAGGATCTTCGGATGATCGTCACCATCGACGGGCCTGCGGGCTCCGGCAAGTCCACGGTAGCCAGGGCAATCGCCGCTCGCGAGGGGCTCACCTACCTGGACACCGGCGCGATGTACCGCGCCAATGCCTGGGCTTGCCTGGATCGCGGCATCGCGCCCGACGACGAGGCCGGAGCCGCCTCCGTGGCCGAGGCCTGCACCATCGAGTTCGTCCCCGAGGGAGAGTCGCAGCGCGTCATCTTCGACGGCGTCGACGTCACCGAGGCCATCCGCACGCCCGAGGTCGAGGCCGTGGTGTCGGTGAACTCTGCCATCCCCGCCGTGCGCGACGCGATGGGGAAGCGCCAGAAGGCCATCGCCGCCGGCACTGACATCGTCTGCGAGGGCCGCGACATGGGGACGGTCGTATTCCCCGATGCCGAGGTCAAGGTGTTCCTCACGGCAAGCCCCGAGGCGCGCGCACGCCGTCGTGCGGTGCAGCGCGCGGGAGGCGACACCGCCAAGGACGCCACGGCAACGGCCGACGAGTCATCCGTGCAGGAGATCCTCGAGTCCATCAAGAAGCGCGACGAGTACGACTCCTCGCGCGAGACCGCGCCCCTCAAGCCGGCAGATGACGCCGTGATGATCGACTCCTCCGACCTCTCGCTCGACGAGGTGTGCGACAAGATCTCCGCGCTCATTGCCAAGGCCCGCGAGGCCTCCGAACGCAAGCACGAGCAGGGTGATGCCGTCCCTTTAGCTGAGGCTGCCGTCGAGTCGGACGGCGCGGAGGGCGACAAGCCCGCCAAGGCTGACGTCGTGGCAAAGGCAGACAAGCCCGCCAAGAAGGACAAGGTCCTCGAGCCGATGAAGATCGTCGGCAATTCATACGAGGACTACTACGCCCATCCCATGGCCGACTACCCCTTGCACGCCAAGGCGACGCTCGGACTGCTCGTCGGCCTGGTGGGAGGCCTCTCCAAGCTCTTCTTCCCGTGGAGGCTCGAGGGCGCGGACGAGCTCGCCGAGGCTACGAGGGACCGTGGCGCCGTCATCGTCATGAACCACACCTCCATGCTTGACCCGGTGCTTCCGGTGGTTTCGCTCTACATGCGCGGCTGCCACGTGAGGCCCATCTACAAGAGCGAGTTCGACAAGATCTGGATCCTCAAGTGGGCCTTTGCCCGCATAGGCGCCATCCCCATCAAGCGCGGCTCTGCCGACATGAAGGCCATGCGCTGGGCGACGGCTGCCCTCAAGGCGGGGGAGTCCATTCTCATCTACCCCGAGGGCACCCGCGTGAAGGACGATTCCGAGAGCGAAATCCACGGCGGCTTCGCGCTCATCGCGCAGCGTGCCGATGCCCCCGTCGTGCCCATCGCCATCGTCGGCGCGCGCGATATCACCCCGCGCGGCAAGCACATCCCGCGCCCCGGGCGCGTCTTCGCTCGCATCGGCGAGGCGCTCCACCTCTCCGACATCGAGGGCTCGCGCAAGGAGCGCGTGGCCAAGCTCGAGAAGCTCGTCATGGAGCGCGTCTTCCAGATCCGCGATGCCCTGCGCCGCGAGCACCCGGGGAAGATGTAGCGATGCCGCGCATCGAGGTGGCATCCGAGGCCGGTGCGTGCTTTGGCGTCGAGCGGGCGCTGGGCATGGTGGACGAGCTCGCGCGCGTGGGCTCGCTTTCCGTGGCAACGCTCGGCCCGCTCATCCACAATCCGCGCGTCATAGGCCAGCTCGAGCAGGAGGGCGTGCGCGTCGTCGAGGCGGCCGATGCGGCCTCCGGGTCGATGCTCGTGCTCCGAACGCATGGCTCGACGCCTGCCGAGGAGGCCCTCGCACGTGAGACGGCGGAGGCCGTGACCGACGCCACCTGCCCGCTCGTCAAGCGCGTCCACCGTGCCGTCGAGCGCATGTATGGTGACGGCCGCACGGTGGTCGTGGTGGGGGAGGCAGGACACCCCGAGGTCGTGGCCACGATGGCGCGTGCCGAGGGCTCGCTTTGCGTGGGTTCGGCCGAGGAGGCCGCCGCACTCGGCATCGAGGGCCCGGTGGGCGTCGTCGCGCAGACCACCATCACCCACGAGCTCTTCGAGGCCTGCTGCGAGGCGCTCTCGCGCACGCATGACGACGTCGAGGTGGCGGACACCATCTGCGATGCCACCACGAAGCGCCAGGCCGCCGCACGCGAGCTGGCTGAGCGCGCCGACTGCATGATCGTCATCGGCGGCAAGAACTCGGCCAACACGCGCCACCTGTACGACATCTGCGCGGTCGCGTGCCCCAACTCCCATCACATCGAATCGCCCGACGAGCTCGACGTCTCGAGCCTGGAGGGCTGCGATCTCATCGGGATCACCGCCGGCGCCTCCACTCCTGCGGCCCATATCGAGGAGCTCTTGGACTACCTGCACGCATCCCTCGGGATAGAGTCCTCATGAGCGATCAGACTTCGCCGGATTGGGAGCGTGCCGACTACGCCCCCTCGAGCTACGAGACGCCCGGAGCCGTTGTCTCATCCGTCGAGGAGGGGAGTCCCGCGGATTGCGCCGGCCTCGAGGCCGGCATGCGCATCGTGAGCGTGAACGGGATCCCGCTCGACGACATCATCACCTGGCGCTGGGAAGGCTCAGATGAAGAGCTCGAACTCGAGGTCGAGGGCGTCGACGAGACAGTCGTCCTCGAGCGCGAGGAGGGGGAGGATTGGGGCGTCGAGTTTTCCGACGTGCTCTTCGATGGGGTTCGCACCTGCGTGAACGCCTGCCCCTTCTGCTTCATGACGATGCTTCCCAAGGGCATGCGCAAGAGCCTCTACCTGCGCGACGACGACTACCGCCTGTCCTTTTTGCAGGGAAACTTCGTCACGCTCACCAACCTTTCCGACGACGACCTCGAGCGGATCGTCGCGCTCAGGCTCGAGCCTATGAACGTCTCGCTGCACGCCGTCTCGCCCGATGCGCGCGAGCGCCTCATCGGACGCCATGCCGAGCGGGGAATGCGCGCCCTGGAGCGCCTCTGCGACGAGGGCATCGAGGTGCATGCACAAATCGTCCTCTGTCCGGGCCTCAACGACGGCGAGGAGCTCGAGAGGACGCTTTCCTGGGTCGAGGAGCGCGAGAACATCAGCTCCCTTGCCATCGTGCCCTTGGGATACACGCGCTACTCGCCCAAGTTCTCGTCGTCGTTCAGCGACCAGCCGCAGCTCGCACGTGATGTGGTCGAGCTCGTGCGTCCCTATCAGCAGCGCGCCCGCGAGCAGCTGGGGATCACGCGTTTCCAGCTCTCGGACGAGTTCTACCTCATAAGTGGCGAGTCCGTGCCCGAGGCGCCGTTCTACGACGGCTATCCGCAGTACTACGATGGCATCGGCATGCTGCGCTCGTTCATGGACGATGTCGACGCGGCAGCCGAGGGCGCAGGAGAGGCCGAAGGAGAGCTGCGCCGTGCCATTATCGTGTGCGGCTATGCGGCCGAGGGCGTCATGGGATACCTCGTCAAGAGGCTCGGCCTGACAGAGCTCGTGCGCGTGATGCCCATTGAGAATCGCTTCTTCGGCGGCAACGTTGACGTGACGGGCCTCATCTGCGGCTGCGACCTGCTCGAGCAGCTTCCTGAGCGCTTTGAGGGCGAGCTCCTCATCCTGCCGTCCAGCATGTTTAACGCCGACGGCCTCACGCTCGACGACATGGCGCAGACGGCGATCCCCGCCGAGCTCCGCGCCCGCGGCGGCGACCCCATCGTCACCACCATCACCCCCGCCACCTTCCTCAGCCTTCTTTGTCGGGTATGACAGTTTGGGGACAGGCACCGAACTGTCATACCCGACAAAAGACCGAAACTTGTCAGGCACGTGCTAGACTTCTTTGGAGAAAGGCGGGAAGTAGCATGGCTAAGCCAATAGTCGCGATAGTCGGCAGGCCCAACGTGGGCAAGTCGACGCTCGTAAATAGAATCTGCCAGCAGCGCGATGCCATCGTCCACGAGTCTCGTGGTGTCACGCGCGATCGCTCATACCACGAGGCGGACTGGAACGGCCGCGACTTCATCATCGTGGACACCGGCGGCATCGAGTCCGTCAAGTCCGACGACGTCTTCGCTCCGCGCATCCGCGAACAGGCCATCGCCGCCTGCGACGAGGCCGACGTCATCATCTTCGTCGTCGACGGCGATGTGGGGATAACCGAGGAGGACGAGGAGGTCGCACGCGTCCTGCGCAAGTCGGACACGCCTGTCTTCCTCGTCGTCAACAAGCTCGACGATCCGGCTCACGAGGAGGCCACCTGGGAGTTCTACTCCCTCGGCGTGGGCGAGCCCCGGCCTCTCTCGGCCGTCCACGGCCATGGCACGGGCGACCTGCTCGACGAGGTAGTGGCCGCATTTCCCGAGGAAGTGCCGGATGAGGAGTATCCGGCAGATGCCCTCAACGTCGCCATCATCGGTAGGCCCAACGTGGGCAAGTCGTCCCTGGCAAACAGGCTCGCTGGCACCGAGCGCTCCATCGTGAGCGACGTCGCCGGCACCACGCGCGATGCCATCGACATCGTGATCGAGCACGACGGGCGCCCCATCCGCTTGGTGGACACCGCGGGCATGCGCAAGCGCAGCACCGTCCACGAGGACGTCGAGTACTACAGCGTCGTCCGCGGCCTGCGCGCCATGGACAGGGCCGACGTCTGCCTCCTCGTGGTGGATTCCTCCGTCGGCGTCACCGAACAGGACCAGAAGATCGCCGCCATGGCCATCGAGCGTGGCTGCGCACTGGCCGTCCTGCTCAACAAGTGGGACCTCCTCACCACCGACCAGGAGCGCGATGACGTCATTGAGTCGCTCGCGGCGCGGATGACCTTCGCCCGCTGGGCCCCCGTGCTGCGCATCTCGGCACTCACCGGCCGCTCCATCGCGAAGGTACTTGATCTGGCCTGCGCCATCGCCGAGACGCACGCCATCCGCATTTCCACCGCGCGTATCAATGCCCTTGTCACGCAGATCCGCGAGTCTGGCCACACTATCACCAGCGGAAACCGCCGTCTCAAGATCAACTACGCCACCCAGACCGGCGTCGAGCCGCCGGCCATCACCTTCTTCTGCAATGCGCCCGACCTCATCGACGACTCCTACGAGCGCTACCTCGAGAACCGCATCCGCGAGGGCTTCGACCTCACGGGAACGCCACTGCGGCTGCGCTTCAGGTCCAAGGAGGCCAGCTCCAAATGATCACGCTCCCGCTCGTCGCGCTCACGGCCATCATGATGGTTGCCTCGTTCTTCGTGTGCGGGGTGCCCTTCGGCGCCATAATCGCCAAGCGCGGAAACGTCGACGTCCGCAAGGTGGGATCCGGAAACATCGGCACCACGAACGTCGCGCGAAGCGTCGGCAAGCTCGCGGCAGCACAGACCCTGCTCCTCGATGCGGGCAAGGGCTTCGTGTGCGTCTTGCTGGCGCGCTTCCTCTTCAACCTGATCTTCCCGGTCGAGGCGGGCGCCTTCCGCCCTGGCGGAAGCCACGGCTGGATGCTCGCCTTCGTCTACCTTTCCACTGTCCTCGGACACATCTTCTCGCCCTACCTGGGATTCAAGGGTGGGAAGGGGATTGCCGTGGGCTTCGGCGGGGCGCTTGCGCTCTCGTGGCCCATCGCCGTGGGGCTCCTGGTGGTGTTCGCCGTCTTCGCCGTCCCCACGCGCTTCGTCTCCCTCGGATCGGTGGCGGCCGCGGCCTCGCTCGTTCCGCTGGCGTATTTCCTGCACCACCCAACCGGCGCGTTCCTCATCGCACTGCTTCTCGTGTCCATAGTGGTTATATGGTCTCACCGTGAGAACATCGATCGCCTGCTCAAAGGTACCGAGTCGCGGTTCTCCTTTCATAAGGGCAGCGTCAAGACCGGTGGGGGAATCACCTACAAAAAGGGCGGAAAACATGGCGCATAAGGTAGCAATCATTGGTGCCGGCTCCTGGGGCACCACGTATGCGACCCTAGTCCAGGACAAGGTGGACGAGGTCGTACTCTGGGCCCACTGGAGGTGCATTGATGCTCGATAACGTGATCATCGCCCCCTCGGTGCTCTCTGCCGATTTCGGCAGGCTCGCCGAGGAGCTCGACGACGTCGCCACGGCCGACTGGATCCACTACGACGTCATGGACGGGCATTTCGTACCCAACCTCTCGTTTGGCCTCTCGATCCTCAAGACGGTCAAGAAGAACACCTCGTTGCCCGTCGACGTGCACCTCATGATCACGAATCCGGACGAGATGGTCGACGCCTGGCTCGATGCCGGCGCCGACGTGCTGTGCTTCCACCAGGAGGCGGCCACCCACTGCCACCGGATTATCTCGCGCATTCACGAGCGCGGGGCCAAGGCGGCGATGGCGCTCAATCCCGGCACCTCGCCCTACGTGCTTGATTCCATCATCTCCGAGCTCGACATGGTGCTCGTCATGTCAGTGAACCCGGGCTACGGCGGGCAGGCCTTCATCGAGTCGTCTCTGGAGAAGATCCGCGCCGTGAGGGCGCTGGCCGAGGCGCGCGGCGTTCATCCGCTCATCGAGGTGGACGGCGGCATCGGGGCCGGCAACGCCGACCTCGTGTGCGACGCCGGCGCCGATGTCCTCGTGGTGGGGTCGTCCGTCTTCGGGGCAGACGACCGCGCGCAGGCGATTGCCGACATCCGCGCTTCGGGCAACAGGGGAAAGGTCAAGCGGTCCTAGTGTCTCCCGATAGTCCCAGGTACCTCGACTATGCCGCCTCGGCGCCCATACGGCCCGAGGCACTTGCCGCAGAGCGTGACTACGAATCCGCTGCTTGGGCAGGGGCGAATCCGAACTCGCTCCACAGCTCGGGACGTGCCGCCTTCCAGGCGCTGGGAGATGCTCGTCGCAGCATCGCCAAGCTGCTCGGATGTGGGTTCAGGCCCAATGAGGTCGTCTTCTGCTCCGGTGGCACGGAGGCCAACAACCTCGCGCTCGCAGGCATTTCCGAGGGCGTCCGGGAGCGCGATCGCAAGCGCGAGCGGGTGATCATCTCGGCCATCGAGCACGACTCGGTGCTCGAGATGGCGCAGGCGCTGCGCTCGCGCGGCTTTGCGGTGGACGTTGCTGGCGTGAATCGCCTGGGCTTCGTCGAGCCCGAGACCCTCGAAGGCATGCTCGGCGACGACGTCGCGCTCGTGTCCATCATGTACGCGAACAACGAGACGGGCGTCATCCAGCCCATCGACGAGCTCGCCGGCCTCTGCAAGCGCCGCAACATCCACTTCCACACCGATGCCGTCCAGGCCTTCTGCCGAGTTCCCCTGGAGCTCGCGAACGTGAGCGCCGTGAGCCTCACCGGCCACAAGATCGGGGCTCCCGTGGGCATCGGGGCGCTTGCCATCCGCAGCCGCGTCCCCCTCAAGCCGCAGAGCTTCGGCGGCGGCCAGGAGGAGGGCAGGCGTGCCGGCACCCAGGACGTACGCGGTGCCATGGCGCTCGCGCGCGTCGCGGAGTCGGTGCACGCGAATATGCCCGAGGCACGCGAGGAGACGCTCGAGCGCTCGCGTGAGCTTTTGGGGAAGCTCCTCGAGCACCCGAGGATCAAGGCCACGACCGACATAGACGAGGAGCATCGCCTCGCCGGCATCGTCAACATCCTCGTCGAGGGGCTGGACTCCGAGAGCCTGGTGCTCGGCCTCGACCAGGCAGGATTCGAGGTATCGGCGGGATCTGCCTGCTCGTCGGCATCGCTCAAGGCGAGCCATGTGCTGCTGGCCATGGGCATACCGAGCGACGTTGCCTACGGGTCGCTTCGCATCTCCTTTGACGAGCGCGTGGCGCAGGAGGCCCTTGACGGTCTCGCCGATGCCCTCTTCGCCCTCATATGACAAAGGGGACAGTCCCCTTTGTCATGACAAGAGGGACAGGTTCGTTTGTCAGGTTTTGTTGCGAAGGTGCGCTGCTATACTTCTTTAGATACGTGAATAGGAGGGTCACATGGGCGAATCCGCATCGCTGCTCAGGCTTCAGGAGATTGACGTCGAGCTCATGCGGCGCGACCGGGAGCTCAAGGAGCTGCCGCAGCGCGAGCGCATCGAGATGGCGCGCGCAGCCGCCAAGAAGCTCGCCGCTCAGACGAGCAAACTCGTCGGTTCGCGCAAGGACCTCGAGAGAGACATCGCAGACAACCAAGCCGAGCGCGC
This sequence comes from uncultured Coriobacteriaceae bacterium, assembly GCA_902782635.1. GTDB lineage: Bacteria > Actinomycetota > Coriobacteriia > Coriobacteriales > Atopobiaceae > CACZNT01. The sequence goes on along the minus strand of CACZNT010000132.1, from coordinate 9,241 downwards.
CAGCGTCGAGGAGTCGGTCACCAAGACCCAGGAGGGCCTCGAGGAGAGCCAGACCGACCACCGGGCCCTGCGCGACTACGAGAAGAAGCTCACCGACCTCGCCAAACGCCTCGAGAAGCTCGACTTCGACCGCGCCGCCCTCGAGGAGAAGCTCGAGGCAGCGCTCGAGAACGAACAGCGCGCTGCGGAGCTCAAGGAGCGCATCACGACCGAGGAGCAGGCGCAGCTCGCTGCCTATAAGTCCGAGATCGCGCGCATCGCGAAGGTCGTCGAGGAGCTCAAGGCCGAGCGCGAGAGACTCACCGCTGGCATGGACGAGCGGCTCCTCGCTCGCTACGACGCCGCTTGCAAGCGCTTCAAGGGCATCGGCGTCGAGACACTCACGGGCAACAAGCCCAGCGTCTGCCGCGTGGCGCTCCAGCCCAGCCAGGTCTCCGACCTGCGCGGCAGCGACGAGATCTCCGAGTGTCCCTACTGCCACCGCATGCTCGTCATCGAGGAGGCATGATGGGGGAGGGCCGGGCCCCGCGCGTCCTTCTGGCCGTGACGGGCTGCATCGCCGCCTATAAGGCTGTCGAGGTAATGCGCAATCTGCAGCACGCGGGCTGCGAGGTCCGCGTGGTGATGAGCGAGGACGCCACCCGCTTCGTCGGAGCCACTACCTTCGAGGCCCTGAGCGGACACCCCGTCCTCGTAAGCCTCTACGACTACGACGACGGCGCCATCGGCCACATCAGCCTCACCGACTGGGCCGACATCGTCCTCGTGTGCCCTGCCACGGCGAACATGATCGCCAAGATGCGCTGGGGCCTGGCAGACGACGCCATCTCCACCGCCATCCTTGCGGCCAAGGGTGACGTGCTCGTCGCCCCCGCCATGAACGTGCGGATGTGGACGAACCCGGCCACCCAGGAGAACGTCTCCGTGCTGCGCCAGCGCGGCGTGCAGATGGTGCTCCCGGTATCGGGGCTTCTCGCCTGCGGGGCTGAGGGCGAGGGCAAGCTCGCCGATGTCGACGTCATCTCCGATGCGGCCCTCATGGCGCTCGGCCTCAAGCCGGGCCTGCTCGATGGCGTGCGCGTCGTCGTGACGGCCGGCCCTACCCAGGAGGCCATCGACCCGGTGCGCTACATCGGCAATCGCTCGTCGGGCAAGATGGGCTTCGAGGTGGCGCGCGCCCTGTCGCGTCTGGGAGCTGATGTCGTGCTCGTGGCAGGGCCCGTCTCCATCGAGCCTCCCGCCGGCGTCGAGACCGTCAACGCGACGAGCGCCTCCGAGATGTACGAGGCCGCCACCAGCGCATTCGAGACCGCCGATGCCGCCATCTGCGCGGCAGCCGTGGCCGACTACACACCGGCCCACCCGGCAGACCACAAGCTCAAGAAGGGCGTCGAGCCACTGGACTCCATCGAGCTCGTCGAGACGCGCGACATCCTCGCCGAGCTCTCGCGCACGAAGGGCGAGCGCACCGTGATCGGCTTTGCCGCCGAGACGGGAGACGCCATCGCCAAGGCGTCCGAGAAGATAAAGCGCAAGGGCTGCGACATGCTCGTGGCAAATGACGTCTCGCGCGCCGAGTCCACCTTTGGCTCCGACACGAATCGCGTCGCTTTCGTCACAGCCGAGGGCGCTGAGGAGCTTCCCCTCATGTCGAAGGCGGAGGTGGCAGACGCCATCGCCGCGCGCCTGGCCGGGCTTCTCGGCAGGTCGTGAGCCCATGCTCGCACTGGGATGTCATCTCTCCAGCTCCGGGGGGTATCTCGCCATGGGAAGGCAGGCCCTCGAGATCGGGGCCACCACCTTCGCCTTCTTCACGCGCAACCCGCGCGGCGGCTCGGCGAGGCCGCACGACCCCGACGACATGCACGCCCTTGCCAATCTCATGGCCGAACATGGCTTCGGGACGCTCGTCGCGCACGCGCCCTACACGATGAACCTCTGCTCCGCCAAGGAGGACGTCCGCGACTTCGGAATCCGCTCGATGCGCGACGACCTCGAGCGGCTCGAGGACCTGCCCGGCAGCTACTACAACTTCCACCCCGGCTCGCACGTGGGCCAGGGCATCGATGCGGGCATCGAGCTCATCTGCCAGGCCCTTGACGACATTCTCGTCGAAGGTCAGGCAACGACCGTCCTCCTTGAGACGATGGCGGGCAAGGGGAGCGAGGTGGGCTCGAGCTTCGAGGAGCTCGCCTGCATCATCGAGGGCACGCGCTACGGCGACATACTCGGCGTCTGCCTGGACACCTGCCATGTGAACGACGCTGGCTACGACATCGCGGGCGCGCTCGACGGCGTGCTCGCAGAGTTCGACCGCATCGTCGGCCTGGACCACCTCAAGGCCCTCCACCTCAACGACTCGATGAACCCGCTCGGCGCGCGTAAGGATCGCCATGCGCGCCTCGGCGAGGGCACGCTGGGCCTTCCCGCGTTCGAGGCAATCGTTCGCCATGAGGCCCTCTCCAAGCTCCCGATGGTGCTTGAGACCCCCAACGACCTCGAGGGATACGCGAAAGAGATCTCGCTCCTGCGAGACGCGGCAGGTGACGCCTGAGCATGGGGATCCTCATCAGCTGCAACAAGGTCTCGATGGAGTGGCCCGGGAAGCGCGTGCTCAAAGACCAGTCACTTGGCGTCTACGAAGGCGACCGCATCGGCATCGTCGGTCGCAACGGCGACGGCAAGACTACCCTCATCGAGCTCCTCGGCCACCAGGTCGAGCCCGATTCCGGCACCATCACCTGGCGGAACAACATCTCGGTGGGGATGCTGGGCCAGAGCGACGGCTTCGCTGACGACGACATCGTCTCCCATGTGGTCGTGGGAGATATCCCTGAGTACGAGTGGGCCTCAGACGCGCGCATCCGCGAGATCATCGATGCCCTCCTCGCGGGAATCCCCTGGGAGGGGAGGGTCGGCGAGCTCTCGGGCGGCCAGCGCCGTCGCGTCGACCTCGCGCGTCTCCTCATCGAGCGCTACGACGTGCTGCTCCTCGACGAGCCCACGAACCACCTCGACCTCAAGGCCATCAACTGGCTGGCAGGGCACCTCAAGGCGCGCTGGCCCCAGGGCCAGGGAGCGCTCCTGCTGGTGACGCACGACCGCTGGTTTCTCGACGAGATCTGCCAGACCATGTGGGAGGTCCACTCGCTGCGCGTGAGCCCCTTCGAGGGAGGCTATTCGGCCTACATCCAGCAACGCGTGGAGCGCGACCGCCAGGCGGCCGCCGCTGAGGTTAAGCGCCAGAACATCATGCGCAAGGAGCTCAACTGGCTGGCGCACGGTCCCAAAGCGCGCACCTCCAAGCCGAAGTTTCGCCTCAAGGAGGCACGCGAGCTCATCGCGGACGACCCGCCGCTTCGAAACTCCCTCGAGCTCAAGCGCCTGGCCGTCACGCGCCTCGGCAAGCAGGTCATCGAGCTCAAGGACGCCGGCTTCGCCTATGGCGACGAGCCCGTGCTGCGCGACATCGAGTGGATCGTCGGGCCGGGCGACCGTTACGCCATCCTCGGCGAGAACGGCGTCGGCAAGTCCACGCTGCTCAAGCTCATGCGCGGCATCATCCAGCCCACCCAGGGCAGCGTGAAGATCGGAAAGAGCGTGCGCTTCGGCCTACTCTCTCAGGACCTGGACTCGCTGGCCGACAAGGACGGCTGGCGCGTGAAGGAGCTCCTCAACCGCTACCAGGCCTCCTATGTGATCGACGGCAAGGAAGTGAGTGCCACGCAGCTCCTGGAACGCCTCGGCTTCGACACCAAGGAGACGATGACGCCGGTGGGCGAGCTCTCGGGCGGCCAGCGCCGCAGGCTCGCCATCATGTGTGTGCTCCTCGAGGGCCCCAACGTCCTCATCCTGGACGAGCCGGGCAACGACCTCGACACCGACATGCTCGCCGTGCTCGAGGACCTGCTCGACACCTGGCCGGGGACGCTCCTGCTCGTGAGCCACGACCGCAACCTCGTCGAGCGCGTGACGGACGACCAGTTCGCGCTCATCGACGGCCGCGTACGCCATGTGCCTGGAGGCGTCGACGAGTACCTCGAGCTCGTGGCAGGAGCTGCAAGGGGCGCCACGCCTTCGGCAAGTGCAAAGGAGACTGCCCCCGGCGCGGCTCAGCCGGCCGGCTTGTCGAACAAGGAGCGACAGCAGGCAAAGCGCCGCATCGAGGCCGTCTCGCGGCTCATGGCAAAGGCGGAGGAGCGGGCAACCGAGCTCCGCGCCCAGCTCGCCTCTGCAGACCAGAGCGACTACCAGGAGCTCGAGCGTCTCATGGCGCAGATTGCGGCGGCTGACGAGGAGGCCTCGCAGCTCGAGACGGAATGGCTCGAGCTCGACGAGCTGCTGGGCGGCGACTCATGATAGAGCTCTTCCGCCGATTCTCCGGGCGCTACCGACTGCTTGCCATCGTGGCGCCGCTCACCAAGCTCATCGAGGCCGTCTTCGACTTGCTCACGCCCCTCGTCATCGCGCGCATGGTCGACGCGGGTATTCGCGCGGGCGACATGGGCGAGATTCGCCTTTGCGGCGCCCTGCTCGCCGGCATGGCCATCCTCGGCTTCTGCTTTACGCTCGTCTGCCAGAAGCTCGCCGGCCTGGTGTCGCAGGGCATGGGCACCGACATCCGCAACGCCCTCTACGAGCACATGAGCTCCTTCTCGCCAGCCGATCTCGACCGATTCGGCACGGCCACCCTCATCACGCGCATCACGAGCGACGTCAACCAGTTCCAGGTGGCCGTGGCCCTCGTGCTGAGGACGCTTTTGCGCTGGCCGCTCATCGCCGTGGGATCTGTGATTTGCGCCATGGCAATCGACCCTGCGCTCGGCTCGCTCTTCCTCGTCTCGACGGCGCTCGTCGTGGCCATCTTCTACCTGGTGATGAGCCGAAGCGTGCCCCTCTTCGCGCGTATTCAGGAGCTCTCCGACGTCTCCGGGCGCATCACGCGGGAGAACCTCTCGGGCGTGCGCCAGGTGCGCGCCTTCACGGCCACGCAGCGCGAGCGCACGCGCTTCGCCGAGGTGGCCCGCGAGCTCGCGGACCGGTCGACCTTCGCGGGCATCCTCTCGGGGTCCCTGAGCCCGGCCACGATGCTCGTGCTCTATGGAGCGGTGTGCCTCATCCTGCTCGTGAGCGCCGGCCGTGTGGACGCCGGCATCCTCAGCACGGGCCAGGTGATTGCCTTCGTGGCCTACATGACGCAGACCCTTCTCTCGGTGAACTACGTCGCGAATCTCGTCGTGCTGGTGACGAGGGGACACGCCTCCTCGCTTCGTGTCCTCGAGGTGCTCGACGCAGAGACCGCCATGCGCTATGGCGCGGAGGCGGCCCTGATGATCGACGAGGACGCACCTGCGCTCGAGCTCACTGCGGCATCGCTTGCCTATCCGCAAGCTGCGGGCGAGTCCGTATCGGGCGTCACGCTCATGCTCGCGCAGGGTCAGACCCTCGGCATCATCGGCGGCACGGGTTCGGGCAAGACGAGCCTGATGCGCCTTGCCACGAGGCTCTACGACGCCTCGAGGGGGACGGTCGAGCTCTTCGGCAACGACATACGCGACTACACCCACGCGCAGCTGAGAAGCCTCGTGGGCACCGTTCCGCAGACGAGCTCGCTCCTCTCCGGCACGCTTGCGCATAACCTGCGCTGGGCCGATCCGGATGCTACCGACGAGGAGCTCTACGAGGCGCTCGAGCGCGCCCAGGCCATGGAGTTCGTGAGCGAGCTCGGGGGTCTCGAGATGCAGGTGGAGGCCAATGGCGCGAACCTCTCCGGAGGCCAACGGCAGCGCATCTGCATCGCGCGTGCGCTCATAGGGCACCCCCGACTCGTGGTGCTCGACGACGCCTCCTCTGCGCTCGACGCCATCACCGACGCCCAGCTAGTGGATGATCTCATTGCGGTCCCTGGCATCACGCGCGTGATGATCTCCCAGCGCATATCGACGATGCGCTCCTGCGACATCGTCTGCGTGCTCGACGCTGGACAAGTCGTGGGCCTCGGCACTCATGAGGAGCTGCGCGAGAGCTGTCCCGTGTACGCGGAGATCTGCGAGCTTCAGGCGGGCATGGGGGAGGTGAGCGCATGAGCTTCGACCCCTATTCCGCCGTCAGCGGATCTGCGATGAGAAACGTCGCCGGCGCAGCAAGCTCCCAGGCAGGACGCGGCCTTGCCGAGGGCGCGCTCAGCACGCGCGAGACCCTCGGAAGGCTCGCCGCCACCCTGGGCCATCACCTGCCCCTGCTCGTCGCAGCTCTCCTGCTCAACGTGCTCGGGACGGCGGGGCAGCTCTACGTGCCCATCCTCATCGGCCGTGCCATCGATTGCATGGTGGGGCCGCAGGCCGTCGACTTCGCCTCAATACGCTCGCTCGTGGGCAGCTGCGCCCTCGTGGTGCTCGCATCTGCGGCAGCACTCTTCTGCCAGTCGGCGCTTACGTCGCGCGTGGCCCACCGGTCGGCCGAGGAGCTCCGGGTGGCGTCGTTTGCGAAGCTCGGCTCCGTTCCCGTCAAGACCATCGACACCCATCCCCACGGCGACATCATGGCCCGCATCACGGCCGACGCCGACCAGGTGGCAGACGGCCTCCTTCAGGGCCTCTCGCAGCTCATAGGGGGCATCACGGCCATTGTGGCGACGGTGGCCTTCATGCTTGCCACCTCGCATGTGATGGGGCTCATCGTCATCGCGCTCACGCCCATCTCGATGCTCGTCGCGGCCGGCATCGCGCGCGCATCGTCGAAGTCGTTCGCCCAGCAGCAGGCGCTCCAGGGGGAGCTTGCCGGCTTTGCCGAGGAGCACCTCTCGAATCAGCTGCTCGTGTTCGCGTTCGGCTACGAGCAGCGAGCGCGGCGTGCCTACGAGGAGATTGACGGGAGGCTCTACGTCGCTGGCGAGCATGCCCAGTTCATGAGCTCGCTCTCCAATCCGGGAACGCGCCTCGCGAACAACCTCATCTATGCGGTGGTTGCCGTCCTCGGGGCGAGCTGCGTGATGGGCGGCTGGCCAACGTCGCTCACGCTCGGCCAGATGCAGGCGTTTCTCTCCTATGCCACGCAGTACACCAAGCCCTTCAACGAGATTGCCGGGGTGCTCACGCAGGTGCAGGCCGCCCTTGCTTCGGCAAACCGCATCTTCACCCTCATCGACGCCGAGGACGAGACCGAGGGGACGCAGGAGCTGGCCCTGGGTGAGGAATCTGCCAGCGTGGAGGTCCGCGACGTGAGCTTCGGCTACGTGCCCTACAATCCGGTGCTGCGCGACATCTCCCTTGCCGCAGCCCCCGGCAAGCGCATCGCGCTCGTGGGGCCCACGGGATGCGGCAAGACCACGCTCATAAACCTCATGCTGCGCTTCTACGACCCGCAGGAGGGCGCTATCCTCATCGACGGCAAGGATATCCAGGCCATGAGCCGCGATTCCGTGCGCAGGTCGTTTGGCATGGTGCTGCAGGACACCTGGCTCATCGAGGGCACAGTGGCCGACAACATCGCCTACGCCAGGCCAGATGCCACGCGCGAGGAAATCGAGCGCGCCGCCGAGCGGGCGCACGCGATGGGATTCATACGACTGCTCCCCGAGGGCCTCGACACGATGCTGGGGGAGGGCGCGACGAGGCTCTCGCAGGGCGAGCGACAGCTGCTCTGCATTGCCCGCGTCATGCTCCAGGACCCGCCCATGCTCATCCTCGACGAGGCCACGAGCGCCATAGACGCGCGGACTGAGCTCTTGGTGACGCAGGCCTTCGAGGAGCTCATGCGGGGCAGGACGAGCATCGTGGTGGCCCACAGGCTCTCTACGGTGCGCTCGGCCGACCTCATCTGCGTGATGCGCGACGGCGCCATCGTGGAGCGTGGCACCCACGACGAGCTCGTGGCCGCAGGCGGCTTCTATGCCAGAATGCTCGCCTCGGCAAATCGCTGAGAGGCATGGTCTTCTGAGCTGTCCTTCGCTGGCACATTGCCCATGATCGAGAGGCGAAATCTTGGCTCGCCGCTAGGGTTTCCCCCGAAACAGCGAGTTTTGGTAATTTCTTCCGAGCAAGACGCTCTCCAGAAGGAACTCATCCTGGGAAAACTCAGTCGTGAAGCCCGGCAGGGCGCCTTGAAATTACCAAAACTCGCTGTTTCGGGGGAAAGCTCGCCGGCGGAGGTGTCTTCGCACTCGGTTGGCGCCGATCTTTGCGATGTGACCTGCTCACCGACGAATGAGCGGGGTGCCGCTATCATCCTCAGAAAAGGGGAGAGGGGGAGCCATGGACATCGCTCGCGTCGTCTCAGCCTATTTCAGCCCGACGGGAGCCACGAGGAAGGTGGCCAAGAAGCTCGGGGAGTCGCTCGCCCGCGAGCTGGGAATCCCGCACAAGGCGGCAGACATCACGACCCCTAAGAATCGCCAGAAGGAGCTCCTCTTCGCGTCAGACGACCTCGTCGTCCTCGCGACGCCCACCTATGCGGGACGCGTGCCGAACAAGCTCGCACCCGAGCTCGAGCGCCTCATCCGTGGCAGCGGAGGCGCCTGCGTCGTGGCCACGACCTTCGGCAACAGGAATCCTGATAGCTCGCTCGTGGAACTCGCGCGGATCGCCGAGGCGGCCGACCTGAGGGTGGTAGGCGCGCTCAGCATACCCGTGCGCCATGCCTTCACCGACAAGCTTGCGACCGGCCATCCCGATGAGGACGACTTCGCCCTGTTGGAGGATGTGGCGGCCCGCGTTGCAGCCCTGATCGGCTCAGCGACAGATGCTAGCGATATAGCCGCTCCCGTCATCCGCGACGGCATGCCGGTGGGGGAGTACTACCGCCCCCTTCGCGCCGATGGCGAGCCTGCTATTTTCCTCAAAGCGAAGCCTGTGGCAGATGCGAGCCTCTGCGACGGATGCGGGATATGCGCTGCGGCATGCCCCGTGGGCTCCATCGATCGCGAGAGGCCCCTCGAGACCCCGGGAATTTGCATCAAGTGCCAGGCCTGCGTGCGGCTTTGCCCCCAGGGAGCTCGACGCTTCGACGACCCCGACTTCCTCAGCCACGTGCAGATGCTCGAGGAGAACTACGCGCGTCCTTGTGAACCTGAGGTGTATCTTGGCGAGATTGCCAGGAGTTAGGGGAGGTCTGCGCTTGCAGGCGCGCGCAAAGGCGCTATAATCATTTCCGCACTTCGGGTGGTGGCGCAGTTTGGTAGCGCACTTGACTGGGGGTCAAGGGGTCGCTGGTTCGAATCCAGTCCACCCGACCAGAAACTTCG
>CACZNT010000131.1 GCA_902782635.1 uncultured Coriobacteriaceae bacterium | reverse complement strand
GGGCGCCACGCCGGCAAGCCACGTGCGCCGCGAGACGCCGGCCCCGGGCGATGTCATCGTGCTGCTCGGCGGCCGCACCGGCCGCGACGGCATCGGCGGCGCAACGGGAAGCTCCAAGGCCCACAAGCTCGAGAGCCTCGCCACCTGCGGCGCCGAGGTGCAGAAGGGCAATGCCCCCGTCGAGCGCAAGCTGCAGCGCCTCTTCCGCCGCGAGGATGCCTGCCGCCTGATCAAGCGCTGCAACGACTTCGGCGCGGGCGGCGTCTCGGTGGCCATCGGCGAGCTTGCCGATGGACTCGACGTGAACCTCGACGCGGCTCCAAAGAAGTACGAGGGCCTCGACGGCACCGAGCTCGCCATCTCCGAGAGCCAGGAGCGCATGGCCGTGGCCCTCGCGCCCGAGGACGTCGAACAGTTCTGCGCCTACGCCATCGAGGAGAACCTCGAGGCCACCCCCGTGGCCACCGTCACGGCCGAGCCGAGGCTCACGATGAGCTGGCGCGGGAAGGTGATCGTGGACGTGAGCCGCGAGTTCCTCGCCTCCAACGGCGCGCCCAAGCACCAGGATGCGCACGTGCGCCGCATGGGCACGTACAACCATGGCTGGGAGGGGTCCACGCTTGCCGAGCGCCTCGAGGCGCTGGCCGGCGACCTCAACGTGGCGTCGAACAAGGGGCTCTCGGAGCGCTTCGACTCGACAATCGGCGCCGCCACCGTGCTCATGCCCTTCGGCGGGAGGCATCAGCTCACGCCGCCGATGGCGATGGTCGCGAAGATGCCCGTCGACGGCGAGACCACCACATGCTCGGGCATGGCCTGGGGCTTCAACCCCTACCTCATGGAGGCCGACCAGTTCCGCGGGGCCTACCTCTCGGTGGTCGAGAGCCTCTCGCGCCTGGTGGCCGCCGGATTTGCGCGCGAGGACGCCTACCTCACCTTCCAGGAGTACTTCGAGCGGCTGCGCGACGAGCCCGAGCGCTGGGGCAAGCCGGTGGCCGCGGTGCTGGGCGCGCTCATGGCCCAGGCCGACCTCGGCGTGGGCGCCATCGGCGGCAAGGACTCCATGTCGGGCAGCTTCGAGGACCTCGACGTGCCGCCCACGCTGGTGAGCTTCGCCTGCGCCGTCGGCAATGTCGCGCGCGTGACCTCGCCCGAGTTCAAGGGCGCGGGACATCGCGTGATTGCCGTCGTGCCCCGCTATGGCAACGACGTCGTCCCCGATGCCCAGGCCATGCTGCATGCCCTCGACTACGTGCAGGACCTCATCGGCTCCGGCGCCGCGCTCGCGGTTTCCACCTGCGGCTATGGCGGCCCGGCCGAGGCGCTCCTCAAGATGTGCGTGGGCAATCGCATCGGCATCGAGGTCGACGGTCATTACACCGAGGATGCCCTCTTCGGCCTGGCCTACGGCAGCTTCATCGTCGAGCTCGCCGACGACGCGAACGTCCCCGAGGCGGCAGACGATGTGGCGGCAGGTCCCCTGGGCGTCACCACCGAGGCCTACGAGCTCGCGGCCTGCGGCGAGACGATCGACCTCGCCCACATCCAGGAGATCTGGGAGAGCGCGCTCGAGGGCGTGTTCCCCTACCGAGGCGAGGGCGAGCGCGTGGAGACGGTGAGCTTCGAGGCGCCGAGCGTGGTCGCCGCCCGCGAGAGCTTCGCGCGCCCGCGCGTCGTCATCCCGGTGTTCCCGGGCACGAACTGCGAATACGACACCGCGCGCGCCTGGCGCGCCGCAGGTGCCGAGCCCGAGGTCATCGTCATCAACAACCTCTCCCCCACAGCCGTCGCCCAGAGCACCGAACGCCTCGCCAACTCCATCCGCGAGAGCCAGATCGTGATGATCCCCGGCGGCTTCTCCGGTGGTGACGAGCCCGACGGCTCCGCGAAGTTCATCACCGCCTTCTTCCGCGCCCCGCAGGTGAGCGACGCCGTGCGCGAGCTCCTGCAGGCGCGTGATGGCCTCATGCTGGGCATCTGCAACGGCTTCCAGGCCCTCGTCAAGCTGGGCCTCGTGCCCTTCGGCGACATCCGCGCCATGGACGACGCCTGCCCCACGCTCACCTTCAACAACATCGGCCGCCACCAGAGCCGCCTCGTGCGCACGCGCGTGGCGTCGACGCTCTCGCCGTGGCTCTCCCGCTGCGAGCTGGGCGAGCTGCACAACATCGCGATCAGCCATGGCGAGGGCCGCTTCGTGGCCTCCGATGAGCTGCTGGCGCAGATGCTCGCCACCGGCCAGGTGGCCACGCAGTACGTGGACGAGCAGGGACGTCCCAGCATGGACCTCTCGGTGAACCCGAACGGGTCGGTGCTCGCCATCGAGGGAATCACGAGCCCCGACGGGCGCGTGCTCGGCAAGATGGGCCACAGCGAGCGCACGGGCGAGGGGCTGTACAAGAACGTTCCCGGCAATGCCCACCAGCCGCTCTTCGAGGGCGGTGTCGCCTACTTCTCGTAAGGTTCCGACCTGGCAAGCTGCCCGGTCATCTGTCGGTTTTTGCCTGCGAAAACCTGACAGATGACCGGGCAGCTTGCCAGGTCGGGTCAGTTGGCTATGTCCCCATCGACTCGTTCGAGCCTATGACGAGGTAGTTGTCGTCGTCGGAGAGCTCCTCATCCGTGCAGGGAAGCACGCGCACGTTTCCGAGGGCCGCCTCGACGGCGTCCGCCACCTGCTGCAGGCGCTTCGAGTTTCCCGCGCGCTCGGGAACGTTGATCACGTAGATGCCGCCGGGCAGGAGGCAGCGGCGCACGTTGCCGAGCGCCTCGGAGCCCAGGAGCGACTCGACGGGCTTGTCGCCGACGAACGCGTCGTTGATGACGGCCGCATACCGCTTGCTGCATCCGCGCAGGTACGCCGCCGCATCGTCGGTGAAGATGCGCATGCGGCCGTCGCGCAGCACATGCCGCGTCTCTTCGAGCTCGTCCAGGAAGAACCACTTGCGAGCGGCCTCCACCATGGCGGGATCGCGCTCGACCACGTCCACGCGCACGCCATCGCGCTCATGCAGCGCATGCTTGGGCCAGGAGAAGCCTCCTCCGCCGAGCATGAGCACGTCGAGCATGCCGTCCTCGGCACGAGGCAGGTCGTCGCCGAGCGCGACGTCGAAGGCCCTGTAGTATTCGAAGGGCAGGTCCCAGCGGCGCTCGTCCAGGTACGTGGCCGACTGCAGGGCCTTGCCGCTCCCCATCACCCGGACGCGCTCACCCTGCTCCCCCTCGATGGTGAACACGAACATGGGGCCGCCCATGGCGTGTGGCACGACATGCGGGTCGAAGAGGCGCTTGATGCCAGCTACCGCCCCCGCCACCACCGCAGCAGTCGCCGCACCCACGGCGATGAGCAGATTGCGGCGCGCCCGGCCTTCGTCTCTTGTTGCCATGTATCCCCCTTCAAGAGCCTGTCTTTCAGTTTAGCGGAGCCATGCCGCGCGACGGCCACGATGTTGAGGGACAGGCGCTGTAGCTGAGGATTGTCGCCTAAGGCTTCGTCTTTGTTTGACGAAGTCGCATTTCTTGCGTTTGCCGCGGGCAAAACGGGAGACACTATCGGCAAGATAGGTCACGCATCAGATTGGAGCTCATATGGATCGCAACTACTTCGACCTCGCCGGCCAGGTGGCCCTCGTCACGGGCTGCTCGGGAGGACTCGGCGTGCAGATGGCCAAGGCCCTCGCCAGCCAGGGCGCCAACATCGTCGCCATCGCGCGGCGCAAGGAGAAGCTCGACGAGGTCATCGCGCAGATCGAGGCGGAGTTTGGCGTCCGCGGCCTCGCCGTCCAGTGCGACATCACCTCCACCGAGGCAGTCGAGGCGGCCGTCGATGCCGCCCTTGCCGAGTTCGGCCGCATCGACATCCTCGTCAACAATGCCGGCACCGGTGCCGTCGCACCTGCCGAGGACATCACCGACGAGCAGTTTGGCAACGAGATGGAGATCGACCTCTTCGGCTCCTTCCGCGTTGCGCGCGCCGTGTCTAAGAAGGCCATGATCCCCGCTGGCTACGGGCGCATCATCAACATCGCCTCCATGTACGGGCTCGTGGGCAATATGGTGGCGGGGTCTGCCCCCTACCATGCGGCCAAGGGCGGCGTCGTCAACATGACGCGCGCGCTGGCTGCCGAGTGGGGCAAATACGGCATTTGCGTGAACTCCATCTGCCCGGGCTACTTCTATACCGATCTCACGACGGACACGCTCAACAGCGACTTCTTCCAAGAGCATGCTAAGCGCACCATCCCCGAGGGTCGCTATGGCAACGAAGGGGAGCTTGACGGCCTTGCCATCCTGCTGTCCTCGCCGTCCGCAAGCTACATCACCGGGCAGAACATCGCCGTCGATGGGGGCTACACCTGCATCTAAGCGCCCGCCAGCACCCGAACTCGAATGCGGCCGTCCCACGTGGGCGGCCGCATTTTGCTGCGCACCTTGCCGAGGCGCAAACCCTCGCAGTTGCCCGCGCGCTGCGAGACGCCCTGTCCATCCACCGCAAGTTTGCACGCTCGCGAGATCTCATTGCCGCATCCGTCACGAGTAGTCGATGCCATACACGTCCCGGGCTATCTTGACGAATGTCCCATGCGGCATCGCAAGCGCCCGCATGTAGAGAAATCCCCCGCCGGCGCCCGTGAGGATGCAGAGCCCCATTGCCAGGGGCCAGGCCACCATCATGGCCTCGGCATCGACATCGCCTCTCGCTATCCCCACCACCGTGAGGAGCGAGATGATGCCCAGGGCAATGCCGAGGACGACCATCGCCCTCTTGAAGCCCTTCTCCGCATTCGCCCGCTGCGCCCGATATCGTGCGTCGATTGCGTCGAGCTCGGCTTTTGAGAGGATCCCCGACTCGACGAGGTCCCGCTCCCCGAAGCGCGAGGCGGAGCGGAGGGCGAGGGCGAACGAGATGGCAAGCACAATCGCCAGCAGCGCATTCCTGCTCATGAGCGGCTCCTTGCTTGCATGGCCTCGAACATCGCGCTCCCCTCGACCCACCCATCTTACAACGCGCGAGAGCCGCTCAGGTAGTGCTAAGGTTGGGTGCCGAGGGAGGATCTGTGGCAGATACCGCACGAGACAACGCGAAGCCGAGGCACCGCCTGCGCAAGGCGGCGCTCGTCGCCTTTCTCGCGCTCGTCGCCGTCGCCTCGTGGTTTGCCGGGTCGCGCTACGACGAGATCGTCGAGCGCCTCTCCCCTCCCGAGCCCGAGCTCGTCCCCATCGTCCTCCATCCCGCCCCCGGCACGCCCGCGCCGCAGAACCCGTGGCTCGACGGCCGCTCGGATGCGATAACCGACGGCACCTCCGGGGCGCTTCCCATCTACGTGGAGTGCGCGCGGCTCTGGACCTACAGCCAGGTGTACGACGCCTATGTCCACAGCCGCGTCATCCCGATTCCCGCGCGCGACGGCCAGCTCTTCGCCTTCGGCCCCTGGGAGGCGGAGCGCGACGAGCACGCCACTGAGGCGAGCAACGAGGGCCTGCTGACGGAATGGCAGGACAACTACTACATCGCGCACGATTGGACCGACTACGGGCAGACCATCCTCATGATCACGCCGGGCGACACGGTGACGGTCAACGGCCGCGAGGTGACCATCGAGGGCATCTTCGAGTACCCGAAGCTCGCCTATGACGAGGAGATTCGCTGGGTGACGGGGCAGAAGCGCGACGAGGACATCGTCATCCTGCAGACCTGCGTGCCCGAAAGCGAGAGGAATCGCTTCGCCTACGGCAAGTAGCGTGCGGCCCGGCGCTCATCGCCGGGCTGCCAATTCCGACAAGCCTACAGCGCGAATCCCATCACGATGCCGTGCTCCTCGACCGTCTCGCCCGGCATCGACGGATTGCCGTCGGCCGTGACCAGGCGGAAGCGCGTGCCGTTGGAAGGCGAGGGGCTGCGCAGCCACCACTGGACCGGCTGGTCGTTCACGCGGTAGATGAGCACCTCGTTGTAGCCGTCTGCCACCACGCCGCGCTCGGCGAACAGCGCATACTGCGATCCCTCGGAATTGAGGATGGCGTTGTAGTTGTCCGTGTTGCCCGGATCAGACTCCCAGGCCCAGCCGGCAGAGCCCGCAACCTCGGCAAACGAGGGCGCCCAGTAGCGCTCCGAGGTGGACGTCACGCAGGCGGGATCGGCGGAGTAACCCGTGTTGTTGGTCGACTTGGTGACCTCGACCACAACCGCGTCGAGCTCCGAGGGGACAAGGTAGGAGTAGTCGGCCAGGTAGGTCCTGAGATCGGAGGCCTCCCAGCCGCCCTCGTTGGTGGACTCGGTGTTGACGGAGCGCACGGTGACGGGCGCATAGGAGAGGAACGTGAGACCGGCCTTGCCCGAGCCATCGGCCTTGTCGTCGTGGTAGACGTCGACGATGGCGAAGGGGACCTCGAGATTGTCGGCCACCGGGACGTTGATGGTGTTGCCCAGCATGTGGTGCTCGCCGTCGACAAGGTTGTAGCGCGCGGCCACCTCGAGTGCCTCCTCGCGCGAGGCGCAGGCCTCGATCTCGGCGGCGATGGCCCCCAGCTCGCCCCAGCTGTAGTCGCCCAGGCCGGCCTTGGCCTCGACTGCCGGGGCCTGCTCGTCCTCGCCCTCGCCCTCGGCGGCCTCCCCTTCGGCGGTCTCGCCCTCGGCTGCCTCCGTCGTCTGCTCGGTCGCGGCCTCCTGGTCGGCGGGGGCGTCGCCATGCGACGGCAAAAGCGCGCTCACGCCCAGCCAGATCACGGCCAGGAGCGCCAGCACGATGCCGCCGAACAGCAGCAGCTCGTTCTGGCTCTTGGGAATCTCGAAGTTGTCGCGGCGCATGGCGCCCTGCTTCTTCGGGCCCACCTTGCCGAGCGCGTTGTTGGACTTGAGCAGCTCGACATCGGTGTTGTCGCCTGTGTAGATGGATACCGCCTGCTGGTGGAGCTGGCTCTGCAGTTCGAAGAAGCCGGTGTCGCCGATGGTCTCGTCCGGGCCCTTGCCCGTGGCGCCGGCAGACTCGCCGGCACCCTCGCCATGCTTGCGCGCCTCCTCGAGCTGCCAGCCCTCCATGACGCCCGAGCTCTCCGCCGGGTGCCCTGCCTTCTCGTCGCCCTGCGCGCCGATGGTGATGGATCCGGCCTCGATCTGGTCGATCCAGGGAGCGAGGTCTGCCGTGATCTCGGCCTCGTCCTCCTCGAGCTCCTCGTCGTCCATCAGCGAGGGCGGCTTGTACTCGTAGTCGATGTTGTCCTCGACGAAGTCCATCGTGCTCGGCGCCAACTCATCGTCGAGGGCGCCGAGATAGGGATTGGAGTCTTCGATGTTGGGGTCGGGCGCGAAAGCGGTCTCAATCTCGCCGGCGCTCTCGAGCTCCGGCTCGGGCGCAGGCTTTGGCTCGGGCTCGGGCTCGGGCTCGGGCTCGGGTGCCGTCGGCAGTTGCGTGCCGCAGAACGGGCAGAAGGCATAGCCTTCGACGACCTCTTTGTCGCAGTTGGGGCACACCACTTGCCATCACCCTTTCGCCATCGGGCACGCGATTGCTGACGCAACGCTTAATGATACGGCTTTTGCGCAGCGTCTAGCACGAGGTTTGCCCATTTGGCGGACAGGCGGCAGATGCCACGGGGCCGTTGGCGAATGTCACATATTTGCGGCGATGTAGGTCCAGAAGCTGCGACGCGCATCATCGAAGGACAGGTAGCCCGGGACGAGGTCGACCACCTTGGACACCTCGATGTCGAGGTAGTCGTATACCGTCTCAAGGTCGTCGCGCAGTGCGAGCACGGCCAGCGTGTCGAGCAGCTCGCCTGAGGGCAGCTGGTTGGTCCAGGTGACGAGATAGGCCTTGCCGTCGGCATCGCGCACGAGGTCTCCAGCGAGGTACGCCCCCTCGGAGCGCTCCTGTATGTCCATTGGGTCGGCCACGTCGTCCTCCTTCAAAGAGAAAGCTGCACGCCAACATCATATGCCTAGCGCGCGATTTGGGCCCGGCGCGCGATGGCGGGCGGGCATTCCCCCGCGTGACCGTGTGAATCGCGGCGAGGGCGTCCCCAGACAAGAAGAGCACCGCCCGCATCATTTCCTAGGCCTCGTCGCCCGCGCCCGAGGCGACTGCGCCCTCGCTACCTTCCGGCGTCTCGTCCCGCCTCCTCAGGACGAAGCCCTTGACCGAATCCTCGATGACTGCTGGGTCGTTTGCCAGGAGGCCATGCTCGATGTACTCCTCGATCTCCTTGTCCACGAACTCGGCCGTTCGCTGGCGGAAGATGACCGTCTTGGCGAGAATCATCCCGAAGAGGATGTTGGAGAGGGCGTCATCCTTGCGCTGAAGCATCGCAAGCTCGTCCTCATCTGCCTCCCCGCTCTCCCACGCCTGCTCTATCTCGTGGCGAATGTCCCCGAGGAGCTTGCTGGCCTTGTTGCGGCAGCGGCCCCACTCGATGAAGCGGGCGAAATCGGCCCGCTTCTGCGTGAGTATCCACTCCCTCAGCTCCTCCTGCGTCCAATCGTGCTCGTCTTGACTCCCCATGCCAAACACTGCTGGATCTACCATGCGACTCCTCACCTCGTGTCCAGATGCCTGCCGACCTCCGGGCGGTGCTCTTCTGCTGTCAAGGAACCCTGCCCCTTCGGGCACGATCACCTTACCCAATGCACCCGATGTTATTTCTCCTCCCGATTCCGCCGTTGATTACATCGGGCGTTCGTGCCATGATACGTACACACGTTCTTGCATATTCGGAACGCGCGTGCGATGGGAGGTGCCATGGAAGACCTGCGCGTGGTGCTGCATAGCGACATGAACTGCTTCTACGCCAGCGTCGAGCAGGCCGAGCGGCCCGAGCTGCGCGGGCTTCCCGTCATAGTGGGCGGCGACGAGGAGAGCCGCCACGGCATCGTGCTCACCGCGAGCTACGAGGCCAAACGTGCCGGCGTCAAGACGGCCATGGCCCTGTGGGAGGCGCGGCGCGCCTGCCCGGAGGCCGTCATCGTCCCGCCGCGCTATGGGCTCTACATGCGCTATTCCCAGCTCGCGCGGCGCATCTACTACCAATACACCGATCTGGTGGAGGCCTTCGGGCTCGACGAGTGCTGGCTCGACCTCACGCGCAGCCTCCCCCTCCACGGCGGCGATGCCATGCTCGTGGCTCGCGAGATATCGGAGCGCATGCGCCAGGAGCTGGGGGTGACGGTCTCCATCGGAGTCTCGTGGAACAAGATCTTCGCCAAGTTTGGCTCCGACCACGACAAGCCCGACGGCCTCATGCAGATCACGCCGCAAAACGCCTGCGACATCGTGTGGCCCGCGCCCGTGGAAGACCTCCTCTACGTCGGCCCCGCCACGGCGCGCAAGCTGCACGGCCTGGGCGTGCGTACCATCGGCCATCTGGCCGCGGCCGATCCAGTCGTCCTCAAGCGCAGGCTCGGCAAGATGGGGCTCGTGGTGCAGCGCTTCGCACGCGGCCAGGACGATTCGCCCGTGCGGGCGCTCACGCCCGAGCAGTGGGGCAACGAGCATCCCGTCAAGAGCGTCGGCAACGCCATCACGCTCCCCTTCGATGTCGATGACGAGCGCACGGCACGGCAGGTCATCTGGCTTCTGGGCGAGTCGGTGGCGCAGCGGCTGCGCGCGCACGGGCTCAAGGCGCGCACCATCGGCGTGAGCGGGCGCGACGCGAAGAGCCTGCTCTCGAGCTCGCGGCAGGTCACGCTCGAGCGCCCCAGCTTCATCACGGGCGAGCTGTGCCAGACGTCTGCCGAGCTCTTCCTGCAGGAGTACGACGTCGAGCGCAATCCGGTGCGCGCCATGGGGGTCCGGGCATCGAACCTCGTGCCCGCCAGCGCCCACACCCAGCTCGACCTGCTCGGCGAGGCGCAGGCGCGCCTGCGCTCGGAGGCCCTCGACCGCGCCATCGACGGCCTGCGCTCGCGCTTCGGCAATGCCAGCGTGAGGCGCCTGGGAGAGCTTACGGACGCACGCCTGGCCAGCCTCGACCCCGAGCGGGACAACGTCATCCATCCCGTCTCCTACTTCGGGTGATCGCCATGCGCGGAATCGCCGGGAGGAGCAAGCGTTACGTTGAGGTGGTATCGGACACCTCATCCGATGGCATCGTCACGCCGCTTGCCGTCATATGGGATGACGGACGGCGCTTCGCCATCGACCGCGTGCTCGACCGCCGGCAGGCGCACTCGCTCAAGTGCGGCGGCACGGGAATGCGCTACACCGTGCGCATAGGCGGGCAGTCGACCTACCTCTTCTTCGAGGACCCGCGCTGGTTCGTCGAGGCCAAGGAGGCCATCCTCCCCGATTGACGCCCCGGCCGACCTGTCCGATCCCGCAGGGCGAGGCGCGCTATGGGAGAATGGGCGCATGCATTTCTGCGACCGAGGAGCGCCCATGGACGTCAGTCACATCAGCGTCAATGCCCAGAGCTCGATTCGCATCCAGGGAAGCCTCACCCTGCGCTTCGACCCCTTCCGCATTGAGGGCGAGCCGCACGATGCCGACGTCATCCTCATCACCCACTCCCACTACGACCACCTCTCCGGAGAGGACATCGCGCGCGTCGCCCATGACGGCAGCGTCTTCGTGGTGCCGCGGGGCATGGAGGGCGAGCTCGCGGGGCTTGCTGGGACATGCCCCGTCCACGCCCTCGCACCAGGCGAGGCGGCGGACCTCGCCGGCATGCGCATCGAGGCCGTGCCCGCCTACAACCTCGCGAAGTCCTTCCATCCGCGCGAGAACGGCTGGGCGGGCTATGTGGTGGATGTCGATGGCCTGCGCGTCTACGTGGCAGGCGACACCGACGACGTTCCCGAGAACCGCTCGCTCGAGGTTGACGTGGCCCTCATCCCCATCGGCGGGACCTACACGATGGACGTGCGCGAGGCAGCCGCATTCGCCAACGCCATCGCGCCGGCAGTCGTCATCCCCACGCATTACGGGTCCATCGTCGGCTCGCCCGAGGACGGGCGCCTCTTCGCCGAGCTCGTGGATGACGCGATCCAGGTGGAGCTGCCGCTCGGCTAGGCCGCGCCCCGCCTCTGCACGAGCTTGGGATGGGTGGGCGTCTCCTGTGGCAGCCGATGTGACACAATGGCGCTAGCAACCCCTGAGAGGAGCCCGCATGCAGACCATTCGCTTCGCCACCATCGGAACCTCCCCCATCACAGAGCGCTTCATCGACTCGCTCGCCTACGTCGAGGGCGCCGAGATCGTCGGCACCCACTCGCGAGACATCGAGAAGGCGCGGAGCTTCGGGCAGCCGCATGGTGCGACGCTCTTCTTCGACGACATCGCGGCCATCGCAGCCTCGGATGAGATTGACGCCGTCTACATCGCGAGCCCCATCATGGCCCACTTCCCGCAGGCACGCGAGCTGGCGCTTGCCGGCAAGCACCTCATCGTGGAGAAGAGCCTGTGCTCGAACGTCAGCGAGGCCATGAACCTCTTCGACGCGGCGCATGAGGCGGGCGTCGTGGTGATGGAGGCGATGCGCAACATCCACGGGCCGGGCTTTGCGGCCATCGAGCAGGCGCTTCCCCAGGTGGGGACCGTCCGCCAGGCCACCATCCGCTTTGGCAAGCGCACGAGCCGCATGCCGCGCCTGCGCGCAGGCGAGCGCCCGGCGGTGTTCGACCCCCACTACTCGACCGGCTCGCTCATGGACATCGGCGTCTACTGCATCGAGCCCGCGATTGCCCTCTTCGGCGCGCCGTCGCACATCGACGCGCGGCTCATCACCATGCCCGTTCCGGGCGAGCCGCAGAATAGCCCCTACCCCATCATCGACCTCGGTGGCGAGCTCCTGCTCTCCTACGAGGACGAGACGGGCCGCATAGCCACGGTCGTCAACATCTCCTATGGCAAGGTGGGCGATGGCCTCGCGCCGTCCGAGATCCAGGGCGAGGCCGGGACGCTCCTGTGGGATGAGACGAGCGAGCCCTGCAACGTGCGCTTCTCCGCGGCAGTCGACGCGGGCTACGGCTTTGCCGCCGCGCATGGCGAGCTCTGCGAGATCGAGGTAGAGCAGCTGCCGAACGACATGGCCTGCGAGGTGGGCGACTTCTGCCGCGCGGTGCGCGGGGAGGCCAATGCACGCGCGCTTATGGACCGCTGCGAGGAGGTCTCGCTGGCATCGCTTGCGGTGATGGACGAGGCGCGCCGCCAGTCGGGCATGCGCTTCCCCGCCGACGACGCCTGAGGCTAGCCCCCTACCAGCTCACCGACCAGCTTCCGTCGCCATTCACCATGATCACCGACGCACCCTGATTCCAGGGGACGGTGATGTCGAAGTTGCCCTCCTGGCTGAAGAGTTGGTCGTAGGCCTGCTGCTCGTTGAGGCTGAACGCCCACGCGGACAGCTGCCCCGCGCCCTCGTGGGCGAAGCGCATCTGCTGCAGCGTGGCCGAATCGACGAGATAGACGCCATCGCCCGCGTAGTGGCCGCCGTTCACC
Source organism: uncultured Coriobacteriaceae bacterium (assembly GCA_902782635.1). Taxonomy (GTDB): domain Bacteria; phylum Actinomycetota; class Coriobacteriia; order Coriobacteriales; family Atopobiaceae; genus CACZNT01. Next base: position 19,340 of record CACZNT010000131.1, on the reverse strand, counting down.
AGCGCCTCCACGCCCGTGAAGGGCTCGAAGGTGACCTCCCACTCCTCGTCGGGATCGGCCGCCACCGTCACGTAGGCGCACTGATCGTAGAAGAGGTAGTTGGAGATGGTGCCCGAGTAGTTGCCGATGGCGCTCACCAGCGTGTCGGCCCACTCGTTGTTGTCATCCTGCGTGGTGATGGAGAATGCGCCGTCGCCGGCATGGCTCACGCGCATCAGGAAGGGCATCTTGTAGAGCGGGGCGACGAAGTTGACCGTGCCCGTGCCCTGATGGGTGGTCGCGTCGAACTCGCCGAACGAGCGGAGCACGTCGAGCGCCGCGGCGCTGGCGGCAGCTGAGGCCGACGTTGCGGGCTCTGCGCCCATGACCTTCATCGAGGACATGACCTCCTCGAAGATGTACTGGTTTTCGGCGAACTTGCTCGCATCAGAGCCCGCGATGACGGTCCAGAGGCGATCAGCTGCGCCGACGGCGAGGCTGTAGAGCTCCATGGGCTTGCCGGATGCATCTGCCGTGGCGCGCACCTGATAGGCGGGCATGCCGCCGATGATGCGACGCTCGATGCTGCCCACGTTGGCGCCCTCGTAGCCGCTGCTCTCGAGGAGGCCGACGGCAAACTGCTGCACGGCCGTCTCGAGCTCCGTCTCACCGAGCGTCACGCCGCCGGGATAGGCGTAGTTGGCGGCGAGGACGAGGCTGTTGTCCTCGGGGCTCGCAGGCGAGAAGAGGACGCGGTCGGTGGTCTCGGAGGCCTTGATCCAGCCTGCGGGGAGGTTGAACGCCATGCCGGCGCCCTCCATCATCTGCGTCTCGCCCTGGGGCGCCGGCGCCTGCGCGGCCTCCTCCGCCGCTGCGGCGTCGTCGTCGCCTTCCTCGACTGCCTGCTCGGCGGCCGGCTGCTCGGCTGCCTTCGTGGGGGCAAAGCCGCGCATGTTGAGGCCGAGGAGGCCGGCGACGAGGGCAACGGCGAGCGCCGCGAGGGCGACGAGCCCAGCGTGGGAGCGGCGGGGCTGCTCGGACGTGGTGGCTGTCGTGGCGGCAGTCGCGGCAGCGGCGCCGGCAGCAGCGGGGGCTACCTCTGCGCGCGTGGGGGCGTCATTTGCGGGGGTGGTGCTGCGCGTCGCGGAGCTCGCCTTGGCGCGCGAGGGCTTGGCAGCCGACTTTGCCGACGAGGTGGCCGCGCGGCGGCTGCCAGCAGCGGCTCCGGCCGCGGCCGCCGTGGCCTTGGCGGCAGAGCGGGCGGTCGTCGATTTGGAAGCCGCCTTGGTTGCGGCGGGCTTCGCGGCCTTGGCAGCCGCCTTGGTTGCGGCCGGCTTCGCGGCCTTGGCGGTTGACTTGGTCGTAGAGGCCGACTTAGTTGCGGCCTTCTTGGCAGAGGCCTTGGACGCCGACGCTACCGCCGTCGCTGCGGCAGCGGCCTTCGTCGTGGCCTTCTTCGTAGTAGCCCTGGTGGTCTTGGTCGCCTTGGCAGCAGTCGCCTTGGCAGCCGTCGCCTTGGCAGCAGTCTCCTTCTTGGCAGCCGTCGCCTTCTTGGCAGCAGTCGCCTTCTTGGCAGCAGTCGCGCTTGCAGCCGCAGCCTTGGCCGTCGTCCGCTTCGCCTTGGTTGTCGTGGTCTTGGCGGCCGCGCGTCCTGCGCCGGCCTTTGACGCCTTCGAGCGACTCTCGACAGCGTCAGCCGTAGTCCTCTTCTCGGCCATTGGTGGACCCCCTATGGTGTGTGTCTGCTGCGTCTTGACTACTAGATGTTGACTATACCTGTTCCTTTGCCAAAACGCACCACTTCACTAGGTATCCGTATAATTGACTGGAATCACATCCCAAGAGATGCCGCCGGCAGCGAGATGAGGAGTTGGCCGATGACGCCACACGAGCGCTATGAGAGATGGCTCGAGGAGTGCGAGGACGAGCGTTTGCTCGCGCAGCTTGAGGCCCTGGATGCAGAGGATGACGACCTCATCGCCGAGCTCTTCTCGACGCAACTCGAGCTGGGCGCAGACGGGCTCGTCTGCGAGCTGGGCGCCGGCGCCAACCGTCTCAACCCCATCTCGCTGGGACGCCTGGTCCAGGGCTATGCGAGCGAGCTGAAGGCGCGGGCCAAGCACGTCGTCGTGGCCATTGCGCACGACACGCACGCGGAGGCGCTCGCCCTCGCCCAGAGCTGCGCGGGCGTGCTCGCCGCAAATGGCATCGACTGCCAGATGGTCGACGAGCCGGCGCCGCTGCCGCTTCTGAGCTATGCCGTGCGCGAGCTCGCCTGCGATGCGGGCATCTACGTGGGCGGCGGTGCGGCAGATGCCAGCTGCTGCGGGCTGCGCTTCCTCTCCGCCGCCGGCGCCACCCTGGGCGAGAAGGCGACGAGCGAGGTGAACGAGGCCGCACGCGGGCTCGACGAGCTGGACGACGTGCGCTCCATCGGCATGCAGTCGGCGCATACCCTGGGGCGCATCCGCCAGATGGACGCCCGCATCGCCGACGAGTACCTCGCCTCGGTGATGGCCGACGGGCTCTCCGAGGCGGGTGACGAGACCTGCCGGCTCGACGTCACGCTCACCACCCTCAACGGCGCGGCGCTCGCTGCGATGACGTCGGCCTTCGACAGGCTCGGCCTGGGCCGGATCACCTACGTTCCCGAGCAGACCACGCCCGACAGCTCCTTCTCCACGTGCAACCCGCCCGATCCCTGCTCGGCCGCATCGCTTGCCACCGCGCTCGAGCGCTGCGAGGAGGCCTCGTCCGACCTCCTCATCGCCTGCGACCCCGAGGGGCGCCGCCTGGGCGTTGCCATCCGCGAGAACGCGCGCTACCGGCTGCTCTCAGATGGGGAGCTCGCCAACCTCCTCGTCGACTACGTCTGCCGCATGCGCGAGCATCGCGGCAACGACATGGGCCAGTCGCTCGTCCTGGGCGCCTGCGGCGTGGCGCCCCTGGCAGAGGCCATCGCCGGGGAGCACGGCGTTGCCATCGAGCGACGCCTGCCCTACGTGGCGCAAGGGGCCGAGAGGCTCGTGCGCCTCGCCGAGCGGCACGAGGAGCAGCGCATGGCGCTCGGCTTCTTCGGTGACGGTCTCTACCTGGTGGGATCGCACTGCTGCGAGGCGGATGCCATCGCCGCTGCCGTCCTCGTCTGCCAGATGGCGCGCCATGCGAAGCGCGGCGGCACCACCCTGGCAGAGCAGCTCGAATGGATCTCGTACACGCACGGCAGCCGCGCCGAGCGCGTCCTCGCGATACCGTTCGCCGGGATGGATGCTGCGAAGACGCGTGCGGGGGTCCTGGCGTCTCTTCGCTCGCAGCCGCCCACGTCATTCGCCGGGACTGCCATCGTCCGGGTGGACGACTACCTGGCAGACGACTGCCCCTACGGCACGTGCGACATGCTCGGCTTCGCGCTCGAGGATGGCAGCGAGGTGCTGCTTGCGCCCGATGGCTCGCGGATGACGCTCAACGCCCGCCTCATCGCCCGCGGCGACACCGTCCCGCGCGCAGAGGAGCGCGCCACGTCCCTCGAGGGCGCGGCACGCTTCCTCGTCGCCGGCAGGATGTAACCTGGCGTGACACTTGGGAACTGTCCCCAAGTGTCACATGGACCCTACAGCTCGACGTCCGACACGCTCGCGTGCGCCAGCGAGACCTCGAGGTTGCCGTTGCGGACGCGGATGTCGTCGATGAAGGCCTTCTCCTCGTTGGCGTTCTTGAGGCCCACCTCGTAGGTGAGGCGGTAGAGGCTCCCCATGTTGGTGGTCTTGACGTCCATGAGCTCGTGATAGGTGGTGTGCGTTGCAAACACGTCGGCCAGCAGCCCCACGTAGTCGAGATCCTCGGGCATGGTCACGCGCAGCACGCGATCGCGCTTCGAGGCGGTATCGCCGAAGCCGGCCGTGGTGAGAATGGCGCCCGCGCCGCCCAGCACGATGGTCACGATGGCCGCATAGGCCAGATACCCCATGCCGCACACAAGCCCGATGCCCATGGCCATGAAGATGTAGGCGATGTCGCGCGCCGAGCCCGGCACGCTGCGGAAGCGCACCAGCGAGAAGGCGCCCGCGACGGCCACGCCAGCCCCGACGTTGCCGTTCACCATCACGATGACGACGCTCACGATGGCCGGCAGGAGGGCCAGGGAGAGCATGAGGCTGCGCGTGGTGCGACTCTTGCAGGAGTAGGCGAAGGCAAGTGCCATGCCGCAGGCAATGGCCACCGCGATGGTTATCAGGAAGGGCGCGAGCTCCACGGCTGTCGTGGTGGTTACTCCCTCTGCGGTGAATACCGACTCGAACATGGCAGGACTTCCTTTCGTGACGAAACGATCGAAACCAGACAGGTGGTCGCGGCTGGGCCTCAGGCGGCGCGGCCCAGGGCAAGCGCGGCTGCGCAGGCGGCGCCATACTTGGAGAAGTGCGACTTGCGCAGTCCCTCATCGGAGAGCACGCGGACGAGCCAGAGCGGGATGGCGCCGGCGCACTTGATCTCCATGCAGGAGGTCCCGCGCTCGAGGAGCGCCCTGCCCTCGGTGCCGGCCCCCAGGCTGAGCTCGCTCCTGCGCCAGCGGATGTTGCGGTCGAAGGTGATGCGGAACTCGTGGTCGTCGAATGCGTAGAAGGCCTCGCGGTCGTAGGCGAGAAACACCGCCGGCTGCAGCCCCTCGTAGCGCTCGCGCGTGAAGGCGAGCTCGCGCTCGATCTGCCCGGAGGGCTCCACGAGGCCGGCGAGCAGCCGCGTCGCGTAGCTGTAGCTGGACTGGAAGCGGCGCTTGTAGGTGACGCCGTGGCACTTCTTCTTCAGCTCGCAGAACACGTCGTCGGACGGACCGGCCGCATGGTAGCTGCGCATGCGGATCTTCTCCTTGTAGAGGGGATGCTCCGCAGAGCGGCGCGCCAGGAGCAGCGACGGGGTGTCGTAGTAGATGGAGCGCGTCGTGGACGGGCCCCACTCATCCGGGGTCATGTGCTCGGACATGACGGCCTCGATGCGTGCGCGCTGCCGGTCGCTCACGAGGTACTTGATCTCGTAGCGCGCGAATACGAGCTGGCAGGGGTCGTCGACCGGGGCGGATGCCATCTGGGCGGGAACCTCTATCGTGGGCAGCGTCTCGAGTGCTTGCATGCTTCCTCCTTTGCTGGGAAGCACTCTACGCAAGCAACTTAAAGTCAGCCTTAAGCTTGCGCTATTGCGACGTTTGCCTGCATGCAGGCCCGCAAGGCGCCCCCTGCCTTTGGCAGGCTTTGCAGGGCCGAGGCGCTAGAAGCGCAGGGAGAAGGTGATGGCGCGGCCGTCCTCGGAGTGTGCCTCGGCGACGCCGCCATGGGCCTCGGCCACCGCGCGCACCACGGCCAGCCCGATCCCATGCCCGCCCGACTGCGAGCGCGACTCGTCCGCGCGATAGAAGCGGTCGAAGAACTCCGCATGGCTCCCCGGCTCGACCACGCCCTCGTCGAGGGTGTTGGTCACGCTGATCTGCGTGGCGCCCCGCCGCTGCGACACCTCGAGGCTCACCGTGCCGCCCTCGTCAGAGTACTTGAGGGCATTGTCCAGCAGCAGCGACATCGCCTGCTCGATGAGCACCTGGTCGCCATGGCAGGTGAGCGCCTCGTCTATGTCGCGCGTCAAGCTGCGCCCGCTCGTCTTCGCCACGGGGACGAAGCCCTGCCACACCCGCTCGGCAGAGGCGGAGAGGTCGAAGTCGCCCACGTTGAGCGCCTGCGGGCCCTCGTCGGCCTTGGCAAGCGAGACGAGCTTCTGCGTGAGGTCGGAGAGGCGGGCGACCTGGGCGCGTATGGAATCCGTCCATTCGCTGGCGCCGCCCTGCTCGATGTCCACCACGTCAACGCTCGACAGGATGATGGCGAGCGGCGTCTTGAGCTCGTGGCTGGCGTCGGTCACGAAGCGCCGCTGGCGCTCGTGGCTCTCCACGAAGGGCTGCACCACCCTGCTGGAGAGCGGGACGAGCAGCGCGAGCACCCCGAGGAGGCCCAGCACGGCCGCAGCGATGCTCGCCAGCAAGAACGAGCGGAAGCCCTCGAGCTCGCGCATGGCGTCCACGAACACCACGAGGCGCGACCCGTCTGCCTCGGACGCACCCACGCGATAGCGGTAGCTCCCGGAAAAGCCGCGGGCGTCATCCCCGCTGCCGGACAGGGCGCGGGCCATCTCGGCTGCCGACGACTCGTCTACGGCGGCGATGTGGGTGACGTCGCAGCTCCCCACCTCGCCTGCGTCGTCCAAGCGCGCCGTGAAGTAGCGCGTGTCGAAGGGGGCCTCGGCAAACCGCCTGGAGGAGGCGCGGCCAAAGCCCATCAGGGGCATGATGTCCCAGCCCCCATCTCCTGTGAATACCCCGTCGCCGTCCATGAGGCCGTGGTCTTCCCCATCGGCAGGTCCTCTCGGGCCCATGTGTCCGTCGAAGCCGAAATCGTCCAGCGTGCCGCCCGCGTCGACGATCATGTCGACGCGCTCGTCCAGCTGGGCGCACATCGAGCGGTAGTTGGCGATGTTGATTCCCGCGAGGATTATCGCGAGCACGGCCGCGACGCTGGCAAGCGCCACGAGCACGAACTTCCTGCGAAGGCGTTTGATCACGCGCCCTCCCCCTCATCCGGGGTGCCCAGCTCCAGGTGGTAGCCCACGCCCCTTCGCGCGACGATGCCCACCGAGCTGCCCGCCTTGGCGAGCTTCTTGCGGAGGTTCGAGAGATTCACCCAGATGACGCCCGTCTCGACATCGGAGAGACCGCCCCAGACCTTGCGCATGAAGGCATCGGTCGAGACGGGATGGGAGCTGCCGGCCGCGACGAGCATCTCCATCATCTGGAACTCGCGCGGCGTGAGGTCGACGCGGGTCTCGCCGACGCAGAGCTGCGACCCCTCCTCGTCGAGCGCGATGTCCCCGAAGGAGAGCTCGCGCGTGGGAGCCGCCTGGTTCGTGCGCGTGAGCACGCGCAGGCGCGCGAGGAGCTCCTGGGCGGCGAAGGGCTTGGTGAGGTAGTCGTTGGCGCCGGAGTCGAGGCCCTCCACGCGGTCGCGGATCTCCGACTTCGCCGTGAGCAGGAGGACCGGCACCGCATTGCCGTCGGCGCGCATCTGGCGCAGGACGGACAGGCCGTCGAGCTTGGGCATCATGATGTCGAGGACGACGACGTCGTAGTCGTTGATGTCGAGCTGGTAGAGCGCCTCCTCGCCATCGCCCACGGCGTCGACGACGAAGCCCTCGTGCTCGAGGATCGCGACGAGCGCCCTCGAGAGGGCATGCTCGTCCTCAGCCAGCAAAATCCGCATGTGCGCCTCCCCTTGCGCGAAGATTATCGTCCACGATTATCCTACGCCTGCAAGCTTTAAGCGAAGCTAAATCGACCATGCGCTGCTGGGATATCCGGATGCAGCGAGACGGCTCACCTGCGCCGCAATGTGAAATGGACCCGCCCGTTTCAGATCACGAAGAACGGGATGACGGCGCGGCGCTCGGAGGCATCGCAGAGTTCGCCCTCGAGCACGACCTGCCCGTCGTCGTCCACGTAGCAGAATCCGGCGCCATCCGAGGCCGGGCTGCGCAGCCAACCCTGGGCAAGCGCCCCCTCCGCCAGAAACGGCAGCGCCGCCAGGCCGTCGCCCGGGACCTCCTCGCCAAGCTCCGGCACCGATGCCAGCCAGAGGCGGTCGGAGGTGGTGCGCAGGGCGTCGGCCGAGGCGGGCTTGGCCACGAGCTTCACCGTGCGCTTGAGGTCGAGCGGGAGCATCTCGAGGAGCTCCTCGTTGAGCCAGCTACGCAGCTGCGTGGAATCCCAGCTCTGCGCGATGGTGTCGTCCATGGCACGCGGGTCGAGCTCGCCCTCCAGGATGAAGGTGAGGCCGCCCGTGCCGGTGGGTAGCTCCGAGCGGAGCGCCACCAGCCGCGCCGTGAGCAGCGTGCCGTCGGAGAGGGCGACCCGCCTGGCGCCGAAGGGAAGTCCCGCGGGGTCTACTAGGTGAAACCTCTGCGCGACGCGCAGCGCCTGCGCGTCCGACCCGCTTGCGGCGATCTCACGCGAGATGGACGCCAGCTCGTCCCAGCTGTAGTAGATGATGGACTGCTTTATCTCCACCTGGGCCGTGTGCAGGCCCCCGATGAAGCTCGCGCCCATGCCGATGAACGCGCCCAGGAACAGCAGGTGCATACCGATGAGGACGGCGCCTATCTTGAACATCAGCCAGCGGAGGTTGCGCTGCCCCTCCTCAGGGGTGACGGTCGCGACATCGGCCTCGCGGGCGTCGGATGCCGGCGGAAGATAGCCCTTGGGCTCGATGCGCTCGGACTCGCGAGGGTCAACCTTGTCGGAAGTCGCGCTCACGCGCCGGCTCCGGCAGGCGGCTCGCCCGTCTCGAGAATCTGACGCAGCGCCGCCTCATCGAGCACGGGAACTCCCAGCTGCTCTGCCTTGGCGAGCTTCGAGCCTGCGGCAGAGCCGGCCACGACGAAGCTCGTCTTCTTCGACACGCTGCCCGACACCTTGGCCCCGAGCTCCTTGAGCGCAGCACCCGCCTCGTCGCGCGTGAGCGACTCGAGCGCCCCGGTGAGCACGAAGGTGAGGCCGGCAAGGGTCTGCGGACGCTCGGAGGCAGTGCGCTCCTCCTCGAGCACGACGCCCGAGTTGCGCAGGCGACCGAGCACGGCGAGGTTTTCGGATATGGAGAAGAACTCGCAGATGGAGCGGGCAATCTTGGGTCCCACTCCCTCCACCTCGACGATGCGCTCCTCGGGCGCTGCCATGAGAGTCTCGAGCGAGCCGAACTCCGCGGCGAGCGCGGCGGCGACGCTCTCGCCGACATGGCGGATGCCGAGGCCGAAGAGCACGCGTGCCAGGCCGCGCGTACGCGACTCGTCCACCTGCGCCATTATCTTGGATGCGATGGTGGGGCCGAGGGCCACGGGGTCGCCCGCCTCGTGGTCGGCCGTGGACGTCTCGTAGGTGCGCCCGGTGTCGAGCGCCGCCAGCGAATCGACGTCAACCTTGTCGTAGAAGTCGGCGACGTCGGTGAGCAGACCCTGCTCGACGGCGCGGCCCACGATCTCGTCGCCGATGCCGTCGATGTCCATGGCCTTGCGGCTCGCCCAGTGGATGAGGCGCTCGACAGCCTGCGCGGGGCAGTCGATGGAGACGCAGCGATACGCCACCTCGCCCTCCTCGCGCACCACCGCGCTGCCGCAGCTGGGGCAGCGCTCGGGCATCTGGAATTCCGTCGAGCCCTCCGGTCGCAGCTCCTCGACGTGCCCCACGACCTCGGGTATCACGTCTCCCGCCTTGTGGACGACGATGGTATCGCCCACGCGGACATCTTTGCGTCGGATCTCGTCGATGTTGTGCAACGTGGCGCGGGCGATCGTGGAGCCCGCCACCGTCACCGGGTCGAACTCGGCGACCGGGGTGAGCACGCCCGTGCGCCCCACCTGTATGCGAATCTCGCGCAGCACCGTGCGCTTCTCCTCGGGCGGGAACTTGAAGGCGATGGCCCAGCGCGGGGCGCGTGCCGTGAAGCCGAGGGCGTCCTGCTGGGCGAAGGAGTCGACCTTCACTACGACGCCGTCGATGTCGTAGTCAAGCTCCCCGCGGCGCGCCAGCGCGTCGGCGCAGTACGCATGCACCTCCGCGGCGCTCGCGCAGGTGCGCGCATGCGGGTTCACCGAGAAGCCACTCGCGCGGAGCCAGTCCAAAAACTCCGACTGGCTGGCCACGCCGAGGGCCGCCGGATCGGCCACCGAGTAGATGAAGGTGGAGAGGTCGCGCATGGCCGTCACCTGGGGGTTCTTCTGGCGCAGGGAGCCGGCTGCCGCATTGCGCGGGTTCGCGAAGGGCGCACGGCCGGCCGCGTCGGCCTCCTCGTTGAGGCGCACAAAGCTCCCCTTGGGCATGTAGACCTCGCCACGCACCTCCACCTGGCTGCCCATGCCCCCGCCCGGCAGGCGCTCCATGCCCGCGTTCGCCATCGCGCGCGGGATGTCGGAGATGGTGTTCACGTTTGCTGTCACGTCCTCGCCCGTGACGCCGTTTCCGCGGGTCGCGCCCCGCTTGAGGCGGCCGTTGCGGTAGGTGAGCGCCACGCCCAGGCCGTCGATCTTGAGCTCGCAGGTGTAGGAGATGGACGCATGGCCCTCAGCATGCAGGGCCTCCTCCGTGCGCGCGAGCCAGGCGTCGAGCTCGTCGAGGTCCATGGCATCGTCCATGGAGTACATGCGCGCAGCGTGGGCCACCTCCTCGAACTGGCTCGAGAGGCCGCCGCCCACGTGCTGGGTATAGCTCTCGGGGGTGATCAGTTCGGGATGCGCCTGCTCGAGGGCGATGAGCTCCTGCAGGTTTCGGTCGAACTCCGCATCGGTCATGATGGGCGCGTCGAGCACGTAGTAGGCGTGCTCGGCCCGCGTCAGCAGCTCGTTGAGCTCCCGATGACGCTCCTGGGGGGAGCCCACCTGATGCGAGGCGGCCTGCGCGGACGGAGCCGAGGTGGAGTACTCGGCCAGCGTATCGTCATCAAACAGCGCGGGCTGCGCATGGCTTTCATCAGGCATAAGGGCTCCTCTGGATATGACATTGGGGACTGTCCCGCTTGTCATGTTATATGACATTGGGGGCTGTCCCCTTTGTCAGATGGAGGCCTACGCCACGGTGGCCTTGAAGCCCGCCTCCTCGACGGCGGCGATGAGCTTCTCGTCGCTGGCCAGCACGCCGGCCTCGAGCGTCGCCTTGCCGTCGGCGAGCGAGACGGACACGTTGCGCGTGCCGCCCACGCCCTCGAGCGCCTTGGTGACGCTGGCGACGCAGTGCTCGCAGTGCATGCCCTCGATGTTGAGCGTCTTCTCGGTCATGTCTTCCTCCTTGCGTAGGGGCCGGCCGCAGGCCAGCCCGTCCTATGCGCGCGGCTTCGCCCCGGGCTTCCAGGTGCGAAGGCGCAGCGCGTTGCTCACCACGAACACGCTTGAGAACCCCATGGCGGCTGCGCCGATCATCGGGTTGAGCGTAATGCCCGCCCAGGCGAAGGCCCCGGCGGCGATGGGAATGCAGATCGCGTTGTAGAACAGCGCCCAGAAGAGGTTCTGGCGGATGTTGCGCATGGTGGCGCGCGAGAGCTCCATCGACGTGGCCACATCTGCCGGATCGGAGCGCATGAGCACGATGTCGGCCGACTCCATGGCGACGTCGGTGCCGGCCCCGATGGCGATGCCGACATCGGCGCGGGCGAGCGCGGGCGCGTCGTTTATGCCGTCGCCCACCATCGCCACGACCTCGCCGGCCTCCTGCAGCGCCCGCACGCGCTCCTCCTTCTGGCTGGGGAGCACACCGGCCACGACCTCGTCGACGCCCACCTGGGCGGCGACGGCGGCAGCCGTGCGCTCGGAGTCGCCCGTGAGCAGCAGCGTCCGCACGCCCATCTCGTGCAGGCGCCTCACGGCGGCGGCAGCGCTGGGCTTGACGAGGTCGACCACGGCAATGAGCCCCAGCAGGCGACCGTCGAGGGAGAAGAAGAGCGGCGTCTTTGCGGCATCGGCGAGCTCGAGGGCGCGACCGTCGAGCTGGCTCGTGTCGACCCCTCCCTCGGCCATGAGGCGCACGTTTCCGGCGAGGGCCTCGCCATCGTCCACGATGGCCACGAGGCCGCCGCCTTCCACCTGGGCAAAGCCCTCCACCTTGGCGTCTTCGCCAATGCCCGGCGCCTCGGCCTCCGCATAGGCGACGATGGCGTCTGCCAGCGGATGCTCGCTCTTTCGCTCGAGGGCGGCGGCCACGCGCAGCAGCTCGTCGCGCGTGGCGCCCTCCGCCACGAAGACATCGCTCACGGAGGGGGCACCGGCGGTGATGGTGCCCGTCTTGTCGAGCACCACGCGGCTCACGTCGCAGGCACGCTCGAGCGCCTCGGCGCTCTTGACGAGGATGCCCTCGCGCGCGCCGCGTCCCGTCCCCACCATGATGGCCGTGGGCGTTGCCAGGCCGAGCGCGCACGGGCAGCTGATAACCAGCACCGAGACGGCGTGGTTGAGCGCAGTGGCGAAATCGCGCGAGATGGCCATCCAGGCCGCAAAGGTGACGAGGGCGATGCCGATCACGATGGGCACGAAGATGCCCGAGATGCGATCGGCCAGGCGCTCGATGGGCGCCTTGGAGCTGGTGGCCTCGTCCACCAGGCGGATGATGCCGGCGAGCGTGGTGTCTGCCCCCACGGCGGTGGCCTCCATGACCACCCATCCGCGGGTGGAGACGGTGGCGCCCGTGAGCGCATCGCCCACCGCCTTCTCGACCGGGATCGGCTCGCCAGTGATGGCCGACTCGTCGATGGCCGCAGAGCCCTCCACCACGCGACCGTCCACCGGCACCGACTCCCCGGCGCGCACGACGACGCGATCGCCCAGGCGCACCTGCTCGCTGGGGATGACCTCCTCCCTGCCGTCGCGCAGGACGCAGGCGGTCTTGGGCGAGAGGTCCATGAGGGCGGTGATCGCCGAGGTCGTGCGGCCCTTGGCACGCGCCTCGAAGTACTTGCCCAGCGTGATGAGGGCGAGGATCACGCCCGCGCTCTCGAAGTAGAGGCCATGCATGGCCCCATGGGCAGCCTCGACATCGCCCCGGCCGATGGCGGCCGCCATGCGCAGCAGCGAGACGATGGAGTAGGCGGCGCTGGCAGACGAGCCCAGTGCGATGAGCGAGTCCATGTTGGGCGAGCCCGACGCGAGCGTGCGGAAGCCCACCGTGAAGTAGCGCAGGTTCGCCACCATGATGGGGACGAGCAGCAGGAGCTCGAGTATGGCCACTACCAGCATGTTCTCGTGCCCGAGCAGAAAGCCGGGAAGCGGCCAGCCCATCATGTGGCCCATGCTGAGGTAGAAGAGCGGGATGCCGAAGGCCATCGAGACGATGAGCCGGCGGCGCATCTCAGCTGCCTGTTCGCGCGCAACCTCGCCTGCGGCATCGGACGCAGATGCGCCCGCAGCCGGGGCCGCGGCCGCCGAGCGCGCATGCGCCCCGTAGCCGGCATGCTCGATGGCACCCACCACGGCGGCCAGGGTGTCGCCCGTGCCGTCGTAGACGAGCTCCATCGAGTTCTTGAGCAGGTTGACGTTCGCCTCGTCCACCCCCGGGACCGAGCAGGCGGCCTTGCCCACGCGCGCCGAGCAGGCTGCGCAGGTCATGCCAGTGATGTCGAGCGTCTCCTTTGCCATCGTTGCCACGCCCGCCCTATGCGTATCGCTTGAGGAGGTCCATAACCTCGGCGATGACCTCGGTGTTTCCGGCCCTCACCTGCTCCACGACGCAGGTCTCCAGATGGTCCTGGAGCACCTCGCGCGAGATGGCCGCCACCGCCTTCTCCACGGCGGCGAGCTGCGTGAGCACCTCGACGCAGTAGCGGTCGTCGTCGACCATCTGCTTGATGCCGCCCAGCTGCCCCATCACGCGGTTGATGCGCTTGGAGACATCCGCCTTGAGCTCGTCGGAGCGAGGCGTGTGCTTGGAATGATCGTGGCCTTGCATGGCCCCTCCCTCGTCTGGTTACCGCGTGATTATACCCCCAGGGGGTATATGTATTCTGGCAAACGTCGTAAACCCGTCCATTTTGGAGTATGCCGTCTAGCTGCGGCTCTTTTGCGTACTGCCTGGTAGATGCCAGCGCCTCGCCCGCAGCGAGATGGACGGCAATGCGGCGTTACGCCTGCTCCTCATCCTCGCCATCGCCCTCGGTCTCGGCCTCGCCGCCGCCATCGAGCAGCGCCTCGCGCCGCGCCTCCTCGAAGGCGGCCTTCATGGTGGGGTTCTTGTAGGTGAGCTTGCGGATGGTGAGGCCCTGCGCCTTGTCGTTTGCGAGCCTGAGCGAATTCTCGGAGGCGAGCAGCTTCTCCTTGGTCTTCTGCAGATCGGCTATCGCCTTGTCGATGCTGTCGATTGCCTCGACGTAGCGCTTGCCCGCACGTTCGAAATCCTTGCCGAACTTCTCCTGGAAATCGACGAGCTTGTCCTCGAAGTTGGTGATGTCGATGCTCTCGCGGCGGACGCGGGCGAGCTCGGCCTTGGTCTCTATGCTGGAGAGCGCCATGTTGCGCAGCATGCCGATGAGCGGGATGAAGAGCTGCGGCCGGATGACGTACATCTTCTCGTGCTTCCACGACATGTCGACGATGCCCTGGTTGTAGAGCTCGCTCTCGGGCTCAAGGGTGGAGACGAGGACCGCGTACTCGCAGCCCTTCTTCGCCCTATCGCGGTCGAGCTTGTCGAGATGGGACTCGTTGGTCTTGTGGCGGGTGGCGTCTTCCTGCTCGGTCTTCATCTCGAACATTATCGAGAGGATCTCGTTTCCCTCGTCATCGAGCTCGCGGAAGATGTAGTCGCCCTTGGTGGAGAGGCCATCCTCCCCCACCGCCGACTTCGTGTCCTTGGCAAACTCGGCATTGGGGAAGGCGTAAGCGCGCACCTTGTTGAACTCCGCCTCGCAATGCTGCTCGAGCGACTCGCCCAAGAGCTTGATGGTGAGACGCGAGCGCTGATCGCGGATGCGCTCGATCTCGTCGTCGCGATCGCGGATGATGGCGTCCTTGCCGACCAGCTGGGCCCGCAGCTCCTCGCCCAACTTGGCCATCGCGAGCTCGTGGGCAGTGCCCGAGCGCTCGAGTTCGCCCTTGAGCTGGGCGATCTCCTCCTCCATGGGGCGCTTCGCCTCGGCCAGCGCCAGCTCCGAGCGCGCCTCCTGCTCGCGCTCGCGCGATGCTGCCTCATTGGAGAGGGCTTCGATGCGCGCCTTGAGCTGGGCGAGCTCGACCTCGGCAGACGAACGGGCCTCGCGCACCGCCGCCTCCTTGCCCTGATGCGCCGCCTTGAGCTCCTCCCCCAGCTGCGCCACGCGCGCCTCGAGCGCCGCTGCATCCTTGGCGGCCGTGGCGCGCTCGCGCTCGATGGCGGCCGCGAGGTCCTTCTCGTGGGCTGCGCGGGACAGCCGGTCGTGCTCGTCGACGGCACGGCTGAACTCGGAATCCCTCACCTGCTGGACGATCTGCGCATACCCGCTCTCGTCCACCTGGAACACCTCGCCGCAATGCGGGCACTTTATCTCGGCCATGGCAATCTCCCCTCATGATGTTCTCTCATGCACCATGGTACTCGCGACGGCCGACGATATTACGCACGCGGGCGCGATCGGGCGCGTGCGTAGTAGCCAAGTTGTTACATACCAGGCCTTGACGTGCGACATGCACGAGGACTAGGGTGGAACGCATGAAGAGGACCTTCGCACAGACGATGATGCGCATGGAGATGCCCAAGCCCGGGCAGCTCGTGATGGGTCATGCCCTGAGCGAGACCGGGCGTTTCCACTAGGCCTGCCCCGGCGGGGGCAAGCCCCCGCGCAATCATCAAGGGTCCTGCGGAGGACGACAGTGATCTCGCTTCAGAATCTCACAAAGGTATTTGACGACGCGTCGGGCAGCGAGCACGCGCTTGCCGGCGTCTCGCTCGAGATAGCCGATGGCGACGCCTTCGGCATCATCGGCATCTCCGGCGCCGGAAAGTCCACGCTGGTGCGCTGCGTCAACCTGCTCGAGCGTCCCACGTCGGGGCGCGTGGTGGTGGATGGCGTCGACGTCACCGACCTGCACGGCGCAGCCCTTCGCCAGTACCGCCAGCGCGTGGCGATGATCTTCCAGGGCTTTGGCCTGCTCTCGCAGAAGACGGCCCTCGACAACGTATGCTTCCCGTTCCTGGCCGCCAGCGGCCGCGTGAGCGCCGAGGACCGCAAGCGGGCGCAAGAGCTGCTCGAGCTGGTCGACCTGGGCGACAAGGCGCTCTCCTACCCCGCGCAGCTCTCCGGCGGGCAGAAGCAGCGCGTCGCCATCGCCCGCGCGCTCGCCACCAAGCCCGAGTACCTCCTCTGCGACGAGGCGACCTCTGCCCTCGACCCGGCGAGCACCGAGTCGGTTCTCGACGTGCTCAGGCGCGTGAATGAGGAGCGCGGCGTCACCCTGCTCGTGATCACCCACTCGATGGACGTGGTGAGGAGCATCTGCAAGAACGTCGCCGTGCTCGTGAAGGGGCAGGTCGTCGAGCAGGGGCCGGTGGAGCAGATCTTCGCCGCGCCCGAGCACGAGACCACGAAGGCCCTGCTGGGAAGGGGGCGCTGGAATGGCTAGCGTCTCCGATTTCCTCGCCCAGTACGGCAGCCTGCTCGCCGGCGGCATCGGCGACACGCTGCTCATGCTGTTCGTCTCCACCGCCATCGCCTACGTCCTGGGCACGGCGCTGGGCGTCTTCCTCTACATCACGGCGCCTGGCGGCCTGAGGCCCGCGCGTGTGGCGAACGCCATCGTGGGCTGGGTCGTCAACATGGCGCGCTCCATCCCCTTCATCATCCTGCTCGTCGCCGTCATGCCGGCGACGCGGGCCCTGGTGGGGACGACCATCGGCGTGCGCGGCGTGGTGCCGCCGCTGGTGATATCGGCGACGCCGTTCGTGGCGCGTATGATCGAGCAGTCGCTCGCCGAGGTGCCGCGCGACTCCATCGAGGCCGCCGAGGCCTGCGGGGCGTCGGTGCCGAGGGTCATCATCTCGGCGCTCCTGCCCGAGGCGCTCCCCTCCATCGTGCGCGGCGTCTCCATCACGCTCATCGCCGTGCTGGGCTACACCGCCATCGCCGGCGCTGTGGGCGCGGGCGGCCTGGGCGACATCGCCATCCGCTACGGCTACTACCGCTACGAGGACGAGGTCATGCTCGTCACCGTCATCCTCCTCGTCATCCTGGTCCAGGTCATCCAAAGCGCCTGCGACCTCATCGCAAACCGCATCGACCATCGATAGAAGACTTCGACTTCAACACTCAAATGAAAGGGAGAACACCATGAACATCACGCGCAGGGAGCTCATCGCATCCGCACTCGGCCTGGCCGCAAGCGCCGGACTCGCCGCATGCTCTGGCGGAGGCTCGGCAGGAAGCGGCAGCCCGGAGGGCGCGCAGACGCTCACCGTCGCCGCCACCCCCTCGCCCCACGCCGAGATCCTCAACGGCTTCGCCGCGCCCCTCCTGGCCGAGCGTGGCATCACGCTCGAGGTGCGCGAGTTCACCGACTACGTGCAGCCCAACCAGGTCGTTGCCGCCGGCGAGATTGACTGCAACTACTTCCAGCACACCAACTACCTCGACAACTTCAACGAGGAGAACGGCACCGACATCGTGAGCGTCGCCAAGATCCACTACGAGCCGTTCGGCATCTACGCCGGCAGGTCGGACGACCTGGCGGCGATTGCCGATGGTGCCGAGATCGCCGTTCCCAACGACCCCACCAACGAGGCGCGTGCGCTGCTGCTGCTCCAGCAGGAGGGCCTCATCACGCTCAAGGACCCCGATGATGTGACGGCCACGCCCAACGACATCGCCGAAAACCCGCACAACATCGCCTTCCGCGAGGTCGAGGCCGCAGCCACGCCGCGTGCGCTGCAGGATGTCGACTTCGCCGCCATCAACCTCAACTACGCGCTCGAGGCCGACCTGCATGTGGCCGACGCGCTGGTGGTCGAGGCGGCGAGCGGCGCGGCGGTCGAGCAGTACGCCAACATCATCGCGACCTCGCCCGACAAGGCCGAAGACGAGCGCATCAAGGCACTCGTCGAGGTGCTCACCTCGGCGGAGTTCAAGGACTACCTCGCCGAGAACTACGACCAGGACGTCCTCGCCGCCTTCTAGGCTTCCTCGCCAGCCCTAAGACACTCCTGCGACAGGCACCTGGGTGTCATATGAGCGCTCACTCATATGACACCCAGGTGCCTGTCGCAGGAGTGTCTTAGGGCCGGGACGCCCAGCAGGGGCTATCCCTCGTTGCCGGGCACCCCGTTGCCGGAGCCGTTGCCATAGCCGTAGCCATTGCCCCCTTCGGGGAAGCCCCAGCCGAAGAGGTCCTCGAGGTTAAAGCCCTGTCCCTCTTCCTGCTGCTGCTGTTGCTGCTGGGCCTGGGCGGCCTGGAGCACGGAATCCTCGCCCAGCGTCACAGGCACCGTGATCTCCTCGTCGCCGCGCACCAGCACGACGTCTACCGTCTCCCCCACCTCGTGCGAGCGCACGGCCAGGATGAGCGCGTCGGCGGAGATGATCTGCTGCTTGCCCACGCGGGTGATCACGTCGCCCACCTGGATGCCCGCCTCATCTCCCGGGGCACCCTCGGTGACCTCGGCCACGTAGGCGCCCTCGGTGACGGAGAGGCCTGCCTGGGCGGCATTGCGCGCCGTCACCGTCTGCAGCGAGAGGCCGATGTAGGCATGCAGGACGTCCTCGCCGGCGATGATCGTCTGCGCCACCTTGACGGCGTAGTTGCCGGTGATGGCGAAGCCGATGCCCGCGCTCGCGCCCGAGGCGCTCTCGATGATGGAGTTGATGCCCACGAGCTTGCCCTCCGAGTTCACGAGGGCGCCGCCCGAGTTGCCGGGGTTGATGGCGGCATCGGTCTGGATGAGGTTGGCGTAGATCTGCGTGCCGGAGGTGGAGGGGAGCATGGTCGAGCGGTACAGAGACGAGACGATGCCCGTCGAGACCGACTGATCGAGGCCATAGGGGCTGCCGATGGCCATCACCCAATCGCCCACCACGAGCGCGTCGGAATCGCCGATCTCGATGGGCGTGAGCTTCTCGCCGTTCGGGTCGATCTTGATGACGGCGAGGTCGCTGGAGGCGTCGTCGCCCACCACCGTGGCGTCGTAGGACTTGCCGTCGAGCGTGACGGATATGGCCTGCGCCCCCTCGATCACGTGGTAGTTGGTGAGGATGTGGCCCTCTTCGTCGATGACGACGCCCGAGCCGACGCCGGCCGCCGTCGAGGTGGTCATGTAGATGGAGGCAACCGAGGGCAGGGCCTTGGCCGCCACCGCCTTTGAGGTGGTGATGTCCTCCTCGGCGGTGTCGAGGCTGATGGTGGGGCCGGCGGACGATTCGCCGACGGCCGGCAGCTGCAGGCGTCCGGAGCGGACGGCGAGCGCGCCGCCGCCCGCCATGAGCGCGGCGCCGAGGACGGCTCCGATGAGGCCGGAGAGGAACGCCGGCCAGCGCTTCTGCTTTGCGGGCACCGTGCGCACGATGGTGGCAGGAGCCTGATGGCGCGGCTGCTGATACTGGGCCTGCGGTGCGGCCTGGTACTGCGGCTGAGCCTGGTACTGGGCCTGCGGCGCAGCCTGGTACTGCGGCTGCGGTTGGCGAACCTGGGCAGACGGTTGGACGGCCGGACGGGCAACCGTGGGCTGGTCTTGGTGGTTGGGCGCCTGAGCGGCACGCGGCGCCTGGGCAGGCGTCACCTGCGTGGGCTGGGCCTGGGCAGGCGTCACCTGCGTGGGCTGGGCCTGGGCAGGCGTCACCTGCGTGGGC
>CACZNT010000130.1 GCA_902782635.1 uncultured Coriobacteriaceae bacterium | reverse complement strand
GGCGTTGATCTCGGTGACGCCGTCGGCGCGCACGACCTGGTGGTCGATGCCGGCGCACATCATGGTGCCGTGGAAGTCGGGGCCGGTGAGCTCGCCGTCGGGGCAGGGCACGAGGATGCGCTTGCCGGCACCGTCGTAATCGCAGCCCACGACCTCGGCAGGCGCCACGAGGCCGAGACGGACCTCGAACTGCTTCTTGAGACTCAAAGACATGATGGTTCCCTTCTCTTCGATCGTCAGTATTGGCTATCGCAGCGCATAGGCCGCGTTGGCTCCTGAGCGCAGGTTCGTGGGGATCTTGCCGAGCGCGGCCGCATCGCCGATGGGGACCACGCGCTCGAACGCCTCCTGCATGGCCTCGAGCAGCGTCGCGTCCGGGCGG
The DNA here is from genome assembly GCA_902782635.1 of uncultured Coriobacteriaceae bacterium. Taxonomy (GTDB): domain Bacteria; phylum Actinomycetota; class Coriobacteriia; order Coriobacteriales; family Atopobiaceae; genus CACZNT01. The sequence continues at coordinate 2,336 of CACZNT010000130.1, read as the reverse complement.
ATGCCCATCGAGAGGATGACGGCATCGCAATCGAAGCGCCTCTCCTCGTCGGCAGCCAGGTCCTTCACGGTGATGCCCTTCGCGTCGATCGACGCGAGCTGATGCTCGTAGTGGATCTTCACGCCGTCCTTGAAGGCATCCCCGAAGGAGAGCTTGTCGGCTATGGAGAGGGGCTTCTCGGGCATCATCTCGATGACGTCGACGTGGTTGCCCTGCAGCGCCAGCATGTGCGCGGTCTCGATGCCGGTCATGCCGCCGCCGATGATGCAGAGCCTCTTGCCCACGAAGCGCTCGCGGCCGTCGAGCACGTCGCGCACCTTCACCACGGGCTCGCCGTTCTCGGCCAGGATGCCCGGGATGGCGCGCGGGAAGGCCTCGTTGGTGCCCGTGGCCACGAAGACGGCGTACGGATCGAGCGCGCGGACGGTTTCCACGTCGGCCTCCACGCCCAGGCGCACGTCCACGTCCAGGCGGCGCAGCTGGCGCTCGTAGTAGTCGATGATCCAGGCGAGGCGATCCTTGTGCGGCGGCTTGAAGGCGAGGTCGACGAGGCCGCCGAGATGGCGCTCGCGCTCGAGGAGCGTCACGTCGAAGCCGCGCTCGGCGAGCACGACCGAGGCCTCCAGCCCAGCAGGCCCCGCGCCCACCACGACGACCTTGCGGCCATCGCCGTCGCGCACGAGCTCGGGATGGGAGCGCTCGCACTTGCACCAGGGGTTGACAGTGCAGCCGGGGATCGAGTCGTCATCGGGCACGGGCGTGAAGCAATACAGGCAGCTCACGCAGTAGCGCAGCTCGTCCTCGCGACCCTGCTCGCACTTGTGCACGAACTCCGGGTCGGCGTAGAGCTCGCGACCGAAGGCGATGATGTCGGCCTTGCCGTCGCGCACGATGCCGTGCATGTAGTCCGGGTGACGTATGTTGCCGCAGGTGGCAACCGGCACGCTCACGCGGCGCTTCACCTCGGTGGCGTAGTCTACCTTCCAGCCCTCGGGCTCGTGGCCGTTGTCGCTCATGTACTGGTATCCCACGAGCGCGCCGCCCGCGTTGACGGTGAACATCTTGGCGCCGGCCTCCTCGAGAAGCGCCGCCGCCTCGGCGGCGCGTGCCGGCAGGATGCCGCCCTCGGCGCAGTCGGAGCCCTGGAGCTTCACGATCACGGTGAAGGTGTCATCGCAGAGCTCCTCGTCGATGCGCTTGATGACGTTGCGCGCAAGGCGCGTGGCGTTCTCGATGGTATCGGAGCCATACTCGTCGGTGCGGTGGTTGAACAGCGGCGAGAGCAGCTGCGAGGCCAGGTAGGTGTGGGCCATGTGGAACTCCACGCCATCGGCGCCCGCCTCCTTGGCGCGACGCGCGCCCTCGAAGTACTTGTCCTCCAGCGCGCGGAGCTCGTCGGTGGTGAAGTCGTCCACCATGCTCTTCAGGCCCTCGGGCGTCTGGTAGCAGCCCGAATGCCAGATCTGGAACATGATGAGCGCGCCCTCGCCGTGCACCGCGTCAACCACCTTGGCCAGCTCGGGGATGAACTTGTCGTCGGCGAGCGAGGGATTCTTCGATCCCATGAAGATGGGTGGGTCCTGCGGCTCAACGAGCGGGATGATGCCCGGCACGACGAGCGACGCGCCGCCCGCGGCGATGGTGCGGTAGAACTCCACGTACTGGTCGCTCACCGTCCCGTCACCCTCGCAGATGTACTCGGCCATGGCCGACTTGGTGATGCGGTTGCGCAGCGTGTGCGGGCCAACCTTGATCGGCTCCAGGAAGCTGTACGCCATTTCCTCTCCTCTCTCTCCTCGAATGGCTAGGCCATCCGGTTGTAGACGATGACCTCTTCGGCGCTCTTCTTCGCGCTGCGCCTGCCCTCCTTGGCGGGGTATCCCACCGTGGCCACGGCCACCACCATGTACTCGTCGGGGATGCCCAGCACCTCGTGGACCTTCTCCGGGTAGAACCAGCCCAGCCAGCACCAGCCAAGGCCCTGCTCGATGGCCTCGAGCGTCATGTAGCTCATGGCGATGGTGCAGTCCACCGTGCGGGCACTTTGGCCGCAGATCATCTCGCGGTCGCCCTCCGAGCAGGCCACGAGGATGAGCGGGGCGGTCCCCACCCACTTCACGTCCTTGCACGCAGGCACCATGGCCGCGATGAGCTCGGGGTCGGTCACGGCGATGAGCTTCCACTTCTGCTCATTGCTCGCCGTGGGGGCGAGGCGCCCCGCCTCCATGATCGCGGCGACCTTCTCGGGTTCGACGGGCCTCTTGGCATAGGAGCGCACGCTCCAGCGGGCCTCTATCGCATCCATGACATCCATGTGGCCGCCTCCCCTACTCCGC
>CACZNT010000129.1 GCA_902782635.1 uncultured Coriobacteriaceae bacterium | reverse complement strand
GATGAGGGTGTAGTCGCCCTCGGAGAGCTTGTCGATCTCGTAGGCCAGCTTGCGCTTGCCCCAGTCCTCGACGTTGTCGACCGTGCCACCGTTCTCGGCGATGACGACGTCGATGCGCTTCATAACGCCAGCGCGAACCTCGTCAGTGCTCGCAGGATCGACAAAAAACAGCAGTTCATAAGCCTTCATTCCTGTCACCTCCTCTGGTCTTTTGCGGCTCCAGGTCGTGAAGGTCGCCCGGAGCAGGAAGGGTACGGGTCGAGATGGTAGCACACGGGCCAGCTCACGGCGCGAATCTCTACATGCTCTCCTCGACTTCTCCCGCTTCTTCCCCGCCTCCGACGCTAGCAAGGGCGTCTGACACCATTACCACGCTTTTCTGACAGCCATCTGACAAAGCCTGTCGTAATGCCTGGTGGGAGGGGGTACGAAGGGAAATCGCCGCCCCGGGCGACGGGGCGGCGATTCACGAAGACTCCATGTGAGAGCGGCGTTACTCCTGCTCGGAGGCGTCCTCCTCCTTCTTGCGCGTGGTCTTGCGGGCCCTGGTGCTGGGGGCCTTGGGCACAGGCGCGCTCTTCTTGGCCTCGTCCTTCTTGGCCGTCGACGTGCGGCGGGTGGTCGTCTTCTTGGCTGCAGGCGCGTCGTCCTTCTTGGCGGACGTCGCCCTGGTGGTGGTCTTCTTCGCAGCCGTCTTCCTGGTGGTCGTCTTCTTGGCGACGGTCTCCTCACCGGCGGCGGCGCTCTTCTTCGCCGTCGCCCTGCGGGTCGTCGTGGCCTTCTTCGGGGCGACGTCGTCGTCTGCGGACTTCTTCGCAGCGGCCGTCTTCCTCGCAGTTGTCGTCTTCTTGGCGGCCGTCGTCTTCTTGGTGGTCTTCTTCGGGGCAGCCGCCTCGTCTTCCGCGGCATCCTTCTTGGCCGCCGTCTTCCTGGTGGTCGTCTTCCTGGTAGTCGTCTTCTTGGCCGCAGCCTTGGGAGCCGCCTTCGTCTTCGCGATCTCCTCGGGCGCCACACCCTCCTCGCGCGCCACGACGGCAACCGCCTCGGCATAGGCCTCTGCCTGCGCGGTCTCGTCGTCGATGGCCGGGGTGCGCGTAGGTGCGACGGGTGCGGGTGCGGGTGCGGGCGCAGGCTCCTCCTGCTGCGCGTCGGCACCGAGGCTCGCCACCGGCACCACCGGGATCTCACCTACCTCGGCTGCGGGCGCCTGGACAGGGGTCTGCGTGGGCGGCACGACGAGGGGCTGGATCTGGTCGCCGCTAGGCGTCTGATAGGCCTGATGCGGCGCGGCCTGCTGCGGCGCGGTCTGCTGCGGTGTAGGCTGGGCGACGGGCGCCTGAGCCACGGGCGCAGCTGAGATGTCAACGGGCTCGTGCGCCGTCTCCCCCGCCGTGCGCACCCTTGCGCTCACCGCGCCCTCATGCGGGACGACGGTGCTGGCAGGCGCCGCGCCATACGGGGCGACGGGCGCAATCGGCAGCGGCAGCGGATCCTCGGACGCACCCCATGCAGGGACGTTGAACTGCAGCATCCACAGGCCCACGGCGTTGGTCACCACCAGCGAGAGGATGGTGCTCACCACGGTGCCGATAATTCCCAGCACGATGCCGACGGGGCCGAACGCGCGCAAGAAGGCCATCGTGATGTCCATGGCCTGCTGCGCGGTGATGGTGGTGGACGAGGAGATGTAGCCGATGTCGTAGAACACGTCGCCCATGGTGGGGACGATGGCGAACATCGAGGCCGTCAGCACCATCCCGAAGACGATGCCGATGATGGTGGCGATGACGAGCATGCCGATGGCTATGCGGGCGAGGCCGCGCCAGTTGTGCTTGACCATCTCGAAGATGCGGTTGAGCTGCAGGCCCGCCGTTATCGACTGGAAGATAGTGGCGCGAAGCGCGGCAACCGCCGATACGATGGTGCCCACGAGGCCGATGATGATGGGCAGCGGGGGCAGCCATCCGAAGGCCGCGGTGAGGATGCCGAGGGGAATGCCCCAGATGAACGTCACCACGAATGCGCGGCCGCCTGACTTGAGGCACTCGCCGATCTGGATGTTGCGCTGCTTAGGCGCGGTCTCGGCTCCCCATGCGGTGAGGCGCGCCCACTCGAAGGCGTAGCCCATCAGGACGAGGAAGCCGAGAATCGGGACGAGGGAACCCACCGCGAGCAGGAGGACGGGCTTGAGCCAGCCCTTGTCGCGCGTGAGCATCTTCCACGAGCGAGAGAAGTACTGGTCGCTCTGGAACGGTATGGTCTGTGCCATGGTGAATCCGCCTTTCCGGCCGCGGGGTACGCGGCTCTCTATCTAGCAGACCATCATACAACGTCGCAGTATCCAGCAGTGCAGTCCCCCACCTGACAAGGGGGACAGTCCCCCCTGTCACATTCGCCGTCGACAACCAACATCGCGCGGCTGCTTCGGGGCGGGACGGGCCTCTGACCGGGCCGCCGCCAGACGCTTTGTTGATTAACGCGGCACTTGGGGACAGTCCCCTTGTCACATTCGCCGTCGACAACCAACATCGCGTGGCTGCCTCGGGACGGGCCGGTCCCCTGACCGGGCCGCCGCCAGACGCTTTGTTGGTTAATGCGGCACCTGGGGACAGTCCCCTTGTCACATTCGCCGTCGACAACCAACATCGCGTGGCCGCTTCGGGACGGGACGGGCACCTGGCCGGGCCGACGCCAGACGCTATGTTGGTTAATGCGGCACCTGGGGACTGTCCCCCTCCTCCATCATGAAAAGGGCCCCCATCGCTGGGGGCCCTGCGTTACCTGGCGGAGGAGGAGGGATTCGAACCCTCGTGACCCGTGAAGGGCCAAACGGTTTTCGAGACCGCCGCATTCAACCACTCTGCCACCCCTCCGTGAGCGGCACGTGGCGCCCGAAGGCGCCACGGAAAGGTTCTGGCGGAGAGTCGGGGATTCGAACCCCGGAGACGCTTTAGGCGCCTACACGATTTCCAATCGTGCTCCTTCGGCCAGCTCGGACAACTCTCCTTAGGAAAACGCACGGGAAAGTATACAGTATCGCCGCTGGTTGGTGTGCGGAGATTGTGGTGGGCGCCTTGATGCCGGCCGCCCGCGCTCCCCTACTTGTCCACCAGGCCGTGGCGCACGCGCCACTTGCGGCGCTCGATCTCGGACAGGATGCGCTTGCGGATGCGGATGTTCTTGGGCGTCACCTCGACGAGCTCGTCGTCGACGATGTACTCCAGCGCCTCCTCCAGCGTGAAGGTCCTCGGCGGCGTGAGCTGCACCGCGATGTCGGCCGTGCTCGAGCGCTGGTTGCCGAGCTGCTTGGTGCGCGCGATGTTCACCACCATGTCCCCGGGCTTGCTGCGCTCGCCCACCACCATGCCCTCGTAGCATTCGTCGCCCGGGCCCACGAAGAGCGCGCCGCGCTCCTGCAGGGTGCCAAGCGCGTAGGCCACCGCCTTCTCGGTGGACATCGACACCATCGCGCCGTTGTTCCGCCCGCCGAGCTCGCCCGCATAGGGACCGTACTCGAGGAAGGTGTGGTAGAAGATGCCCTCGCCGTGGGTGATGTTGAGGATGCGGTTCTTGAGGCCCATGATCCCGCGCGTGGGGATGCGGAACTCCACGTGCGTCTGCGTGGCGCCGGCCTCCATGGAGACCATCGTGCCGCCGGCCTCGCCGAAGAGCTCGATCACCTTTCCGGCGTACTCGCCCGGGCACTCCACCACGGCCTGCTCGATGGGCTCGAGGCGCTCGCCGCCCTCGCCCTTCTTCACCAGCACGCGGGGACGCCCCACCTGAAACTCGTAGCCCTCGCGGCGCATCGTCTCCATGAGGACGGCCAGGTGCAGGATGCCGCGGCCCGACACCTCGACGCCCGTCTTGTCCTCGAGCTCTGCGATGCGCATCGTCACGTTGTTCTCGGCCTCGCGCGCCAGGCGCTCCTTGAGCTGGCGGCCGCCCACGATGTCGCCGTCGCGCCCCACGAGCGGGGAGTCGGACGGCTCGAACACCACCGAGAGGGTCGGCGGATCGATGTGGATGGGCTCGAGCTCGACGGGCTCGTCGGGCGAGGTATACACGTCGCCGATGTCGGTGTGGTCGACGCCCACCACGGCGCAGATATCGCCCGCGCTCACCTCCTCGCACTCGGCGCGGCCCAGGTAGTCGAAGGTGAAGAGCTGCTTGACCTGCGCCTGCTCGCGCGTGCCGTCGTTCTTCACCACCAAGATCCTGTCGCCGTGGCGGATGGTGCCGGAGAAGACGCGGCCGACGCCGATGCGGCCCACGTAGTCGGAGTGGTCGATCGTCATGCACTGCATGGCAAGCGGTGCGGTGGGGTCGCCCTCGGGCGCGGGCATATCGGCGACAATCATGTCCAGGAGCGGCAGCATGTCCTGCCCCGACTCATCCGGCGAGAGGCTCGCCATGCCCTGGACCGCGCTCGCGTACACCACGTGCTCGAGCGCGAACTCCAGCTGCTCATCGGTGGCGCCGAGCTCGTCCATGAGCTCGAGGCAGTCGTCGAGCGCCGAGCGCGGGTTCGCGCCCTCGCGGTCGACCTTGTTCACCACCACCATGATGGAGAGGCCCGCGTCGATGGCGTGGCGCAGCACGAAGCGCGTCTGCGGCATCGGACCCTCGGCCGCGTCCACCAAAAGGAGCGCGCCGTCGGCCATCTTGAGCACGCGCTCCACCTCGCCGCCGAAGTCGGCGTGGCCCGGCGTGTCGATGACGTTGATCTTCACCCCGCCGTAGGTGATGGAGATGTTCTTGGCGAGGATGGTGATACCGCGCTCGCGCTCCTGGTCATTGGAATCCAGCACGCGCTCCTGCACCTGCTGGTTCTCGCGGAACGCGCCGCTTGCCCTCAGCATCTCGTCCACGAGCGTCGTCTTGCCGTGGTCGACGTGGGCGATGATGGCGATGTTGCGAATGTGGTCCTGGCGCATGCGCTGCCTCTTCCCCTCGGATTTCCTCGTGACACTGTACACGCATTTGCCGCGTATGCTGCGCTTTGCTCGCAATTGCCACATAATGGGGATGAATGGGAGGGAGCTTTCACATGGCAGATGAGGCGCGCAGGGACGAGGGCATGTCGGCCGAGCTCGACGAGCTGTCGAGCGAGCTGATGGGCGAGGCACTCGATCGGCTGGCAGACGAGGGTTCCATGGGCGTGATGCTCGTGGTCGAGACGGCCGACGGCGAGGTGGAGCTCTTCGAGTTCGTTGACGACGGCGCAGAGCAGATGCTCGAGGGCGCGCGTGACCACGTGAAATCGCTCGTCCGGCTGGGCCAGGCCAAGGAGTCGGCGCTGCCCGTGCGCTACGCCATCGCCTACGAGGGCGCCGTCGACACCGGCGAGGGATACGAGGACGCGCTCCTGCTGGAGTTCGGCGAGCGCGGATGGCCGGCGTTTTCGGCCTTCTCGCTGGTGAGCGGCAAGGGCACGGGCGACGGCTTCGCCTGGACCGACCCTGCGCCCGCGGGCGAGGTTGAGCCGCTTCTGTGACGGCGTCGCTGTGATCGGGGGGTGAGGGAGATGGCCGACATCCGCCTCGTCGCCGTCGACATGGAGAACTCCGACCCCACCGTGATGGCCGCAGCCGACGAGGTGTGTCCCTCGAATGAGGACGACGGCGTCTTGGTGACGTAGGAGCGTCTTCTCGGAATTTGACAGAGGGGGACAGTCCCCAAGTGTCACGTTTTCGTCAGTGTCCTAGGAAAAATCTGAGGCTTCGGTAGTTTGTGTGACAAGGGGCTAGCCTAGGCAGCAACGCTCTTCGCTCCCTTCACGCCCTTCTTCCTCGCCT
>CACZNT010000128.1 GCA_902782635.1 uncultured Coriobacteriaceae bacterium | reverse complement strand
GTCCATGCCGGAGATGCCGATGGCGCGGCCGCCGCGGGTTTCGAGAAGGTTGACGAGGGTCTTGTTGACCTTGCCGGCGAGGACCATCTGGACGATGTCGACGGTCTCGGCGTCGGTGACGCGCAGGCCGTCCACGAAGCGGCTCTCCTTGCCCAGGCGATCCATGAGCTCGGTGATGTCGGGGCCGCCGCCGTGCACGAGGACCACCTTCACGCCGACGAGGGTGAGGAGCACGATGTCCTCCATCACCTGCTCGCGGAGCTCGTCGCTCGTCATGGCGTGGCCGCCGTACTTCACGACGACGATCTTTCCCCAGTACTTGTTGATGTGGGGGAGCGCCTGCACGAGCACCTCGGCGCGCTCCTGGTTTGTGAGCTTGAGCGTCATGTCCTGTAGTCTCCGTTGATCTTCACGTAGTCGTAGGTGAGGTCGCAGCCCCAGGCACGCGACCCGAAGGCGCCGTCATTGAGGCTGATGAGGATGTCGATCTCGTCCTCGAGCAGCACCTTCTTGGCCTCCTCCTCGGAGAAGGGGATGCCGGCTCCCGCGCGGTACACGTCCACCCGGCCCGCGGCGCTCGCAAACGAGACGTCGACCTTCTCGACGTCGACGTCGGCGCCGCTGTAGCCGATGGCGCAGAGCACGCGGCCCCAGTTCGCATCGGCGCCGAACATGGCGGCCTTGAGCAGGCTCGAGCAGATGACGGACCTGGCGACGGTCTTGGCGCATGCCTCGTTCGGCGCGCCCTCGACCGTGCACTCCAGGAGCTTGGTCGCCCCCTCGCCGTCTCCCGCGATCATGCGGCAGAGCGCCACGGTGATGCTGTTGAGCGCGCGGGCGAACGTCTCGAAGGCGGGGCCGTCTCCCTCGATCTCGGGATTACCCGCCAGGCCGTTGGCCAGGACGCAGACCATGTCGTTCGTGGAGGTGTCCCCGTCGACGCTCACCATGTTGAAGGTGCCCTCGACGTCCGTCGAGAGGGCGCGCTGCAGCATGGCGGGCGAGATGGCGGCGTCGGTGGTGATGAAGACGAGCATCGTGGCCATGTTGGGGTGGATCATCCCGCTGCCCTTGGCGATGCCTCCCATGCGGCAGGTGACGCCATCGAGCTCGAACTCGACGGCCACCTCCTTGAGGCGGGTGTCGGTGGTCATGATGCCCTCGGCTGCGGCCGATGAGCCCGAGGGTGAGAGCTCGCCGACGAGGAGGGGGAGGCCAGCCTCGATGGGCGCAGTGTCGAGCGGCTGCCCGATGACGCCCGTGGACGCCACGATGACGTCTCGCGCCTCGATGCCGAGCTGCTCGGCCGCAAGCGCGGCCATCCTCTCGGCGACCTCGACGCCGTCCGCATTGCAGGTGTTCGCGTTGCCGCTGTTGCAGATGACGGCCTGCGCGTGGCCGTCGATCAGGTGCTCCTTGGTCACCTTGAGCGGGGCGCCCTTCACGAGATTCGTCGTGTAGACGGCGGCAGCGGAGGCGCGCGCCTCGCTCGTGATGAGCGAGAGGTCGCGCTCGTCGTGGCCCGCGCGTATGCCGCAGTGGATGCCCGCTGCCGTGAACCCTTTGGCAGCGCAGACGCCGCCCTCGATGCTCCTCATCGGCTGCTCCCCAGGTCGAGGCCCAGGCCCTCGTCGAGCCCGAGCGCGATGTTCATGTTCTGGATGGCGGCGCCGGATGCGCCCTTGCCCAGGTTGTCGAAGCGGGCGACGAGCAGGATGCGCTCGTCGTTGCCATGCACCGAGACTTCCATGTCGTCTCGCCCGGCATAGGCGGCCGCCGAGAGGAAGCCGCCCTCGTCCGCATCGTCGACGAGATGCACCAGGCCCGTGGCGTAGTGGCTGGCGTAGGCAGAGCGAATCTCCTGCGCGCTGGCGTCGACATCGCCTGCGAAGAGCGGCACCACGACCTCCATCCCCGCGTAGAAGTCGCCTACGACGGGGCAGAAGGCGGGCGCGGCCTCGAGACCGCACATGGCCCGCATCTCGGGGAGGTGCTTGTGGGACTGGGCGAGCCCGTACATGCGCGGCGCGTCCAGCAGACCGTCGCGTCCGTCTGCCTCGTACTGGGCGATCATCTGCTTGCCGCCGCCGGAGTATCCCGTGAGCGAGAAGCAGCTGAGGCGGGCGTCGGCGCCGATGATGCCGGCGCGGACGAGCGGGGCCACGAGCGCGACGAAGCCGCTCGCGTGGCAGCCCGGGTTCGCGATGCGGGCGGACGCGCGGATGGCGTCGTAGCCCACGAGCTCGGGAAATCCGTATGCCCAGCCCTCGGAGGTGCGATGGGCCGTCGAGGTGTCGATGATGATGGTGTCGGCATCGCCTGCCGCCTCGGCGGCCTCACGGGCGGCGTCGTCTGGCAGGCAGAGGAAGGCGACATCGGCCGAGACGAGGGCCTCGTGCCGCGCGCCCGGATCCTTGCGCAGCGCCTCGTCGAGAACAACCAGCTCGAGGTCGTCACGAGCGGAGAGCCGCTCGCGAATCCTCAGTCCCGTGGTGCCGGCATGACCGTCAATGAAGACCCGCGTCTTTGCCACGTCAATCCTCCTCGGCAGGGTCTCGTCGGACAGATTTGCATATCTAGCTAAGCATTTTATGGTTTGCGAGGGACTTGTGCAGCTATTTCCGTCTTATGGCGACGGTATTGTTGCATGCTCGAAACGAAGCCCCTGCTACAGGAGGGGCTTCGACAGCCAACATCGCGTCAGTCGATCTCCGGTCGGAGGGGGTGTTTGGCGAAGAATCGCCACGCGATGTTGGTTGGCACGGGCCAAAGGAAAGGGCCCGGGAGTGCACCCCCGGGCCCTGGCAAGTCTCTGCGTTGTCGACGACCGCGTCTTACGCGCCGGCCACCTGAGCTTCCTTCCACGCCTTGAATGCCTCGAGCTCGGGCTCGTTGAGCTTGAGGGCAAGGCCGATCACCGCGATGTCGTCCACCATGCCCAGCACGGGGACGTTGTCGGGGATGATGTCCTTCTTCGACACGAGGTACAGGAAGGCGCTCACCAGCGTGGCGATTACCTTGGGCGAGACCTCCGCGTACTCCTTGGTGACGTAGCCCTTCACCATCTCGACCATGGTGGGGACGTTGGCGGCGACGCCTGCGGCCACCTCGGGGAGCTGCGCAACCTTGGCCTGCATCTGCCCAAGCAGGTCGTCGATCTTTGTGGGGTCGGCAAGCACCTCCTGGGCCTGGCCGATGCCGCCCTCGATTATCTCGCGTGCCTTGTCGACGCTGAACTCCTCTGCCATGTCGCGCTCCTCTCGGATTGGCCCTTCCGGGCGTCTGCCTGATGAAAGTCTAGGGTAGGCAGCACGTCGTGGGCATCATGCTCCCGGCAGACGGTCGCCTCTGCCTCGGATGGGGTATCTGCACCCTATTGGCACCCGTGCCCTGACGCACCCGCTTGTGCAACAATGCAGGGGTCAACAGACTGATGTACGAAGGAGGAGTCGTGGCACAGGACAATCCCGTCAAGATAGTGCTCATCACCGGATACTTGGGCGCCGGCAAGACGACG
>CACZNT010000127.1 GCA_902782635.1 uncultured Coriobacteriaceae bacterium | reverse complement strand
GGCGGAATTGGCAGACGCGCTAGCTTGAGGTGCTAGTGCCTAATTAAAAGGGCGTGCGGGTTCAAGTCCCGCCTCCGACACCAGGAAGCTCACGGGCCCCACGGGGCCCGTTTCCGTAACGGGGGAGGACGTGCCGGACATGTCGCCCGACAAGGCCACATCGCGCGACGAGCAGCTCATCCGCGAGCTCACCGAGGCGAACCGTCGGCTCTCGGGAACGCTGCGCATCGTGCTCGAGGCGCTCGACGCGCGCGACGTCCGCGTGCTGTTCGGGCGCGTCCTCGAGGAGCTCCACCAAACCTTCGACGCCGATTCCGCCGTTGCCTACCTGGCGGAGAGCGATGGCTTCCGCCTGCGCTCCGCCACGAGCGACGTCCAGGGGAGCCGCCTGCCGGCATTTCTCCCCATAGGCGAGGGCGTGCAGGCGCGGGCGGTGTCCTCAGGGCAGACGCTCCTGCTGCAGTTGCAGGACCCGGACATCGACGAGCTCCGCCGCGGCGCGCTGGAGTCGCGCGTGCTGCTCGAGGAGGCATCCGGTGAGCTCGTCCGCACCTCGTCGGCCACGCTGCTTCCCTTCTCCAGCTTCCTCGCGGTGCCCGTCTTCTTCGGCGACCACGTCATCGCGCTCGTGTTCGTGGGGTGGTTCCGCCCCCGCGTCCTGCGCGCAGACGACGCTCGCCTGCTCGACGCCGTCGCCCGCTACCTCTCGGTGCAGCTCATGGGCGCGCTCACGTCCATGCGCACGAGCAAGCGCAACTCCCTCGAGCGCAAGGCGCTGCAGCTGCGCGACGCGCTCGGCGCCGCGGAGCTCACGAGGGGATCGCTCGCGGGCATGCTGGACGAGCTCTCCGAGACGCTCTCGTGCACCTGCGCCCTCGTCCGCGAGAATCCCCACGACGAGCATATGGTGGTGTGCGAGCTGCCTTCCGCCGGCTCCAGCGTGGCGCCCGCGCCCTTCGACGAGCTGCTCAGCTCACGAGGCACCCGCGGGCCCCTGCGCCCCGTCCGTGCCGGGGATGACGTCTCCGCATGGCTCGCCTCCCTCGGCGAGCCCGACACCGGCGTGATCTGTGACCTCGGGGAGATCGAGGGCGAGCGCGTCGCCCTGCTCGTGATGCGCCCCTCCGCCGAGGCGCCCCTTGACGACATCGACCTCGCCTTCCTGCGGCGCGTTGCCGAAGACGTGCGGCAGCTCGAGATAGGGGAGGCGGCGCGCAGCCAGGACAAGCGCATCTCCCAGGCCCTGCAGGCGGGGATGCGCTCGCAGCTGCAGGACGTCGAGGGCATCACCGCGCGCGGCGTGTATTCCTCGGCGACGGCCGACGCCTTCGTCGGCGGCGACTTCTACGACCTCATCCGCCTGCCCGAGCGTCGCGCCTGCGTGATCATGGGCGACGTCTCTGGCAAGGGAGTGGAGGCGGCGAGCGTGTCGGCCGCCGTGCGCACGGCGCTGGGCGCCTATGCCTGGGTGGGGCTCTCTCCTGCGGACATGGTGCGCTCGCTCAACCACTTCCTCCTGGGCTTCTCCCGCGTGGAGACCTTCGCTACGCTCTTCGTGGGCGTGGTCGACCTGGCCGCCGCCGAGCTCACCTACTGCTCGGCCGGACATCCGCCTGCGCTCATGCTGCGCGCAGGCGGAAGCGAGCTGGAGACGCTCGACGTGCAGTCGGGTGTTGTGGGCGCCTTCGAGGGGATGGCATATCGCGACGGCCATGCGCGCCTGACACCCGGCGATGCGCTGCTCCTCTACACCGACGGCGTCACCGAGGCGCGCGACCCGGACGGGGCGTTCTTCGACGAGTCGGGCCTTCGTGAGGCCGTGCTGCGCGAGGCTCCCGCGGGCGCCGAGCAACTGCCCGAGCGCCTGCTCGCCGTGCTGGACAACTTCACCGCCCGCTCCCTGGAGGACGACGTAGCCATCGTCTCGCTGCGCTTCGACGAGCTCGGCTAGCCGCCTGCGACCTCATCCCTCTTCGGCTGAATCAAAGCCGTGCTTTGGGGAACAAGCGGGATATGCAGAGCGTGCCTGACATAGCCGTCGTCCCCGTCGAGGGGGATTTGGACGTGACCTCCTGCCCGAGGCTGCGCACCACCATCGACAATCTCGTCGAGGGCGGCTGCCGGCGCATCATCGTCAACCTCGGCCGCGCACAGTACGTGGACTCGGCCGGCGTCGCCCTGCTCATCGTGGAGTCGCGCAATCTCCGCTCGCTCGGTGGGCTGCTCTCGCTGGCTGATGTGAGCGCGGAGGTCTTCAGGACCTTCGCCATCGCGCGCCTGGTTGATCTCATTCCCGTCTCGCAGGCAGGCTCCTCTCGCAGGCTGGCGCCGCTCGACCCCACGCAGCGCCCGTGCTGGACCAAGTCGCTGCAGGTGGCGCCCGACCAGCTGGGCTTCGCGCGCGATTGGATGCGGGCCACCCTCGCGTCTGCCGCCTCGACGCTCGACGCCGATGCGATCTACGACCTCACGCTAGCCGGGGGAGAGGCCCTGGGCAACGCGGTCGACCACGCCTGCGCCGATGAGGTGCTGCTCACCCTCATGGGCTATGACGACCGCGTGCTCTGCGAGGTGAGCGATTGCGGCTGCGGCTACGAGATCGCCGAGGACGAGGACGTCGAGCCCAGCTGTGACGAGCGCGGGCGCGGCATCAAGCTCATGCGGCTTCTGGCCGATGCCGTGAGCATCACGCGCAAGCCCTCCGGCCCCGGCACCATCGTGCGCATCGCCAAGCTCTGCTGATTTCGGCAGCCCGCACGTGCTGCTCGGCCTTCAAAAAACGAAGGGCAGACTAGTTTTGTGCCCTGTTCCTGAGCTCCCTCAAACGATGCCAAAAAGGAGGGGGCCCGCTAGGCGCCCTCCCTCCTACTTGATAGGTTGCGGTTGCTTGCACGTGTCCAAAACGGAATCTATTACAAGGAGCCGGTGGCACTAAACTAGGCAAGCCCCTAGATATTCTCGCAACGTTCGGAACGGGCCATCGGATCCACCGGTGGCCTGTTTCCTTTTTACAACCTGCCCGCCATATACTCCACGATTTTCGTGCAGTTTGCGGCTGCAACCGGTTTGAACGTCTCATACTCCATGCTCTGCGATCCGTCCGACTTATCCGAGATCGCACGGATCACCACGAAGGGGGTGTTGTTCAGATAGCATGCCTGCGCAATCGCCGCACCCTCCATTTCGCAGCACATACCGCCGAAGTTAGATGTAATCGCCCGCTTCTGCTCTTCGGTGGAAATAAACTGGTCTCCGGAGCATATCCTGCCTTCATACACATGATTATCGGGCAGAGTTTCGCCCGCTGCCTCTATCGCCAAAGTACGCAATTCTTCATCTGCGGGAAATGCGTAAAGCCCAGTGAAGGGGATTTCTCCTTTTTGGAAACCGATGGGTGAAACATCGAAGTCGTGTTGTACGGCGTCAACCGACACGACGATATCCCCGATGTCGAGCCGGTTGTCCAAAGATCCCGCAACGCCCGTGTTGATAATCTCCGTGCACCCGAATTCGTTAATCAGGGTATGCGCGCAAATCCCCGCGTTGACCTTACCCATGCCGCACTGGACGATAACAACCCGATTATCTCCGAGCTTCCCTTCGCAGAATTCCATTTCCGCAATCGTCGCCGTCTCGGTGATCTTCGCCGCTTCTTTCAGTGCGGTCACTTCCTCCTCCAGCGCGCCGATGATGCCGATAACGCGTTCCCGAGTCATAGTCTTCTCCTGCCCACATCCGGCTAGAAAGATGCCCAGCAACATTATGAGTGCCATGAATACTGTAAGTGTTTTCCTTTTCACGATTCGTCCTCTGCTGTGGGATACGGCCGGCTTGAGAGCGCACGCCCGCCACCTTTAATCGGGTCCGGACCTAATAGGGAACTGTTTGTTGTACGCAGTATACAGAGATGATATCTCAGCGGTGAACGCGTAAGCAGTACCACCGATCAGCCGTTTAGCTTTCAGTTCGGGCGACAGGTTTTCGGTATTCATCGTTAGCCTCAGTCTTTAGCACGCGAATCGATCTTATCTATACGTACGTGCAAAGCGACGGATTGTCTCAGAATCGATTTGAGAACTTTTATGAGACGGAACCGCTGCGTCCTACGTACAATAAATAGGTGAACCAAAGGGGCACCGTCGGGCGAGCGAAAGGAATGCATCATGAATTACGACGATCTGACTGAGGAGCAGAAGGAGAAGTTCTCCAAGTGCAAGACGGTCGAGGAGATGCTGGAGCAGGCCCGTGAGGAAGGCTTCGAGCTTTCGGAAGAGGAGCTGGAGGGCGTCTCTGGCGGTGGCTGGTCCGCTTTCTGCGGCGACTACACATTGCCTTGTGACTCATAGTGAGGCATGGCCTTCCCTGCCCATACGCAAGCTTTTGAGCTTCTGCTTCTGCAAGCGGAGGGCAATGGGCGTGACACGGCCTTGTTCGGGGGTACCGCAGATCGCGTGCGCGATGCGGTGCCCCCGTTTCTCATCGGGGGGAAGTTCCCCGAGATCTACCTCGAGTTTCCGCTTGCAGGCGAGCCCTTCCTCGACGTGACGCTGCTCTACGGCGATCTGGAAGAAGATGCGCGCGTCAACTCCCCGCTGGCCAGCGGCTGCGAGGGCATCCTCGCCTTCTACGCCCGCGAGCGAGCCAAAGAGCCGGCCATCACCTTTGGATTCGAGATTGATTGCGGCGAGCAGGCGCCTTCTGCGGCGGGCATCCACTTCCAGCCGCGCAGGCTCACCCAGTATGTGGCGCCCTTCTGCGAGGTGGCCGGCAGCCCCGAGAAGGCGGAGCTCTACCTTGCGCAGGACGAGCGCATGCCGCAGGGGTGGCCGCTTTCCTACTTCGGGATGTTCAGAGGGCGGATCGGGTCCCCCCTTCGCGTATGCGGTTACCTGGAGGAAGGGGAGAAGCGCGCCTGTGCGGCGGACCCCATCCGCTTGGGGCGGGCGCTCGACCAGGCGGGCTTCTCGGCGTTCGATGCGGACGTGCTGGCCCAGGCCGCGCGCGTCCTCGAGCTTGCCCCGACGTACGCCGAGTTCCAGTTCGACGCCCTCGCCGATGGCAGCCTGGGCGACATGTTCGCCATAGGCGTCCACTTCGACAGTCTGCCCTCAGCCGAGGTCCGCAGGTCGTTTGCGGAAGGTGCCGGTGCCGCCATCATGGCTCAGCTGCGGGAATGGGGCATCGCCGACGATCGAGTGGGGCATGTGGGGGAGATGACCTTCACGCGCGGCATGCACATCCACTCCGACGACGGCTCCTCAGCTCCGTTCGGCTTCTCGCTCATTCCCGCTTGGCTCAAGGTGCGGTGGCGGAACGGCATCCTGGAACCCGCCAAGTTGTACATGAACGCAAGTGCGGGTCCGTTGAAGAATAGGAGCTGACAAAGTGACGGGCCGAGACGGCAGACATTAGACCGAAGGGGGTTAATTGAAATCCGAAACGCAACACCGTTGCGTTTCGGATTTCAATTAACCTAAAACGCCCGGGGTACCTTGGTTACCTCGGGCGTTTTAGGCATTATCCCAATGGGTCCATCCGGTCGCCATTCCACCCGAGACGGCCTCGAGCTGCCCATCGGTAAGCTCGTAGCCCTCTTCCTTCATGAGCGCGAGCAGCTCACTGGTGGTCTCGCACGCCATGGCCTTTTCCTTCAGCTCGTCGGTGATCTGGCTGGTATCCATTTCACAATCCTCTCTGGCACAGTATGTGCCTTCATCGACTCCCTTAAATCTTATTACGCGCATCGTCCCCCAACCGTCTCAACTATTTATGAACGGGGGACAGGAGATGAACGAAAACCCCGCCCCCTGTTTATGAGCGCAAAAGGGAGGGCCCCGCTAGGCGCCCTCCCTCCTACTTGATAGGTTGCGGTTGCTTGCACGTGTCCCAAACGGAATCTATTACAAGGAGCCGGTCTCGCGCAGTATGCCGAGCAGTCCTTCGTCGATCATTTGGTTGCTCAAACCCCTTCGCTGAGCAGAGTCAGTAGTTTATTCCGGGCGTTCGCATAACTAAAGGAGCTTTTGTAGGGCGCGCTCTCGAGCACCTCGCCCGCATGGTCGTCAACGAGCTCGAGTGAGCTGCCAGTGTTGAGCACATGGCCGCCGGCCACCTGCTCAATTACATGATCGTAAGCGATGGTTACCCGACAAGCATGCGGCGAACATCTGCATGGTACTCGGGCTTCACAAGATAGTACAGAAGGACGTCGACGAAGTTTTCACGCTTCCTGTTGCGTCCGACGATTTTGAAATTGCGGACGCCTTAATCAGCGCGCAGGCGGTCAACCTCCTCGTTCGAGAGAACGACAGGACCGCTGAAAAGGTCCATGAGGTCGGCCTTCGGACGGTGGCACTCCTCGCGAAACAGCGTGCTTTCACCGTTCAGTTGATCGCGGCTTTCGTGCTCGTAGTGCAGCTTGCGGACAGGACAGCCCGGCGCGCAAAGCTCGTTGACCATCACCTCGAGGCGTTCCGGATGGGCAACCTGGGCAATAAAATCGTAATCCTTGTTCAAATTGTAATTGAGGACCACATAGTCGAAGCGCTCGAGCGCGTCGTTGAGCGTTTCGATGTCGGTGATTTCCCGGGTTGTCGAAAGGACGAGCTTGAACGGGTAGTTTTGGCGCAAATAATCTGCCACGTCATCCGAATATACGATTATCTCCACGTCGTAGTTGCTTGCGACGTCTAAGATCTCTCGAACGTAAGCATCGTCTCTGAGCGTGCTACCGTCGATGAACATGTTGGTGAAGGTGAGCCGCGCTTTCACGCCAACATTATTGAGCGCCGCCAAGGTGACATGCATCCAGAAGGGC
>CACZNT010000126.1 GCA_902782635.1 uncultured Coriobacteriaceae bacterium | reverse complement strand
TCATCGCCGGCTTCGTGCCCCTGTTCTTCGACAACGCCACCATCGGCGTCTTCGCGAACAACAAGGGCGGCCTGCGCGCCTGCATCATCTTCCCGTTCATCTCGGGCCTGCTGCAGGTCTTCGGCTCCGCCCTCATCGCCGGCTGGGTCGGCATGGCAGCCTACGGCGGCTACCTCGGCATGTGGGACTGGGCGGTCATGTGGCCCGTCTTCACCGTCATCATGAAGTTCCTGAGCTACGCCGGCCTCGCCATCGTGGTCATCGGCCTGCTCATCATCCCGCAGCTGCAGTACCGCGCGCAGCCTGACACCTACTTCCTCGAGACCGAGGATTGGGAGGAGTGCAAGCGCATCCGCGCCGAGAAGGCCGCGGCAGCCGAGAACAAGTAGTCCATCTTTCTCTGTGGGAGGCTGCGCCCGAGAGGGCGCGGCCTCCCGCGCAAATCCCGGCCGGAGGTGTCCGGCCAAGGCTCCGGGGGAGAGGCCCCGGATAAGTGAAAGGAATCACCATGGCAAAGATTCTCGTCGCATGCGCAAACGGTGCTGGCACCTCCCTGATGATGAAGATGACGGCCGAGCGCGTCGCCGCCAAGGTCGGCCTTCCGGTCGAGAAGATCCACCACTGCTCGCTCTCCGAGGGCAAGTCCTCCGCGACGCAGTACGACATCGTGTTCGCGCCGCTCAACTTCGTGGACATGTACAAGGCCGCCGCAGATGCCGGCGTCATGGTCATCGGCCTGCGCAACGTGCTCTCCGACGCCGAGATGGAGGAGAAGCTCAACGAGGCCGGGGCCCTGGAGAAGTTCGGCAAGAAGTAGTCCGCACGACCCACGCACCGGAGGAAGCAATCCATGAAGTGTTCCAAGAAGGCCATAGCGAGCATGGAGCTCGCCTACGCCGTGGGCAGGTTCTGCGGCGATGACCAGGACAGCCTCGTCGTCGGCGTCGAGAAGCACGGCCCGATCGAGCGGTTCGCCCTCGACGGCACCCACATCGAGCAGGTGGCCGAGGGGCCCGGCGGCGTCATGACGATCTGCCAGGTCCCGGGCAGGGGCGACCAGGTCCTCGCCACCTACCAGTTCTTCTCGCCCAACTGCGGCGGCGACGACGCCAAGATCGTCTCCTACACGCGCGGCGAGGACGGCACGTGGCAGATGCGCGTCGTGTGCGACCTGCCCTACGTGCACCGCTTCGGGCTGCTCGAGGGCGCGGGCGGCGAGCTGTGGCTCATCGCCTGCACCATCAAGAGCGCCTGCGCCTACAAGGAGGACTGGCGCTTCCCGGGCAAGGTCTACGGCGCCCGCATCGACAGGCCGTTCGAGGACATCGACGCCGAGCATCAGCTCAAGCTCGACGTCATCGCCGACACGCAGCTGCGCAACCACGGCTTCTGGACGCCCGCCACGCGCGACTTCGCCCTCGTCTCCACCGACGACGGCGTGTTCCGCTTCGAGCCGCCCGCGGCAGAAGGCGATCCCTGGGTGCGCGAGCTCTGGCTCTCCGTCCCCACGAGCGACATCTGCCTCGTCGACTTCGACGGCGACGGCGTCGACGAGATGCTCACCCTCGCGCCCTTCCACGGCGAGCAGCTGAGCGTCTACAAGCGCGATGGGCAGGGCAAGTTCCAGCTCGCCTGGCGTGATCCCGAGGAGCGCCCCTTCCTGCACGCCATCTGGGGCGGGACGCTTGCGGGCTCGCCCTGCGCCATCGTGGGCAACCGCAAGGGAGGCCGCGACCTCCTGCGCGTCTGGTTCGAGGACTCCGCCTATCACGTCGAGGTCCTCGACCACGACTTCGGCCCGGCAAACTGCCTGGCCATCGCAGACGGCAACCAGGAGCGCATCATCGCGTGCAACCGCGAGACCAACCAGGTCGCGCTCTACGACGTGGAAAGCTAGAGAACTTCGAGTCTCCGAAGAGGAGGATACATGGCAGCAGTAGATGAGATCACCCGCGAATCCTGGATCATGAGCACCTTCCCCGAGTGGGGGACCTGGCTCAATGAGGAGATCGACGACGCCGTGGTCGAGCCCGGCACCGTCAAGATGTGGTGGCTGGGCTGCGTCGGCCTGTGGGTCAAGACCCCGGGCGGCGCCAACGTCACCGTCGACCTCTGGGCGGGCAACGGCAAGCGCACCCACGGCAACGGCAAGATGGCCGTCGGCCACCAGATGGCCAACATGGCGGGCTGCCGCAAGATGCAGCCC
>CACZNT010000125.1 GCA_902782635.1 uncultured Coriobacteriaceae bacterium | reverse complement strand
GCCTTCTGCGCGCGGACGGCGCCTCCTGTTCGGGCGATTGCGCAAGCTGCGGCAGCGCCTGCTCGACGCCCGAGCTCAAACTCACGCTCGCCCAGCAGGAGAAGCTCCGCCTCATCGACGCCAAGGCGCATGCGGCGCAGGCCAAGCGGGAGGCATGACATGACGAAGACCACCATCGGCATCGAGGGCATGGCCTGCGAGATGTGCGAGGCGCATGTGAACGATGCGATCCGGCGTGCCTTTGCCGTGAAGAGCGCCAAGGCAAACCGCAAGCGCCGCAGCTGCGAGATCGTCTCCGAGGAGCCCCTGGACGAGTCGTCGCTTCGCGCGGCGATTGCCGAGACGGGCTACGAGATGACGACGTATTCCTCTGAGCCCTACCAGAAGAAGGGCTTCCTCGGCCTCTTTGGCTGACCCCTGCGATAAGACACTTTGGGGACAGGCACCTAACTGTCATATGAGCGCGTGCTCATATGACAGTTAGGTGCCTGTCCCCAAAGTGTCTTATCGCAGGGGTCAGCCGGTGTTCTGGAGGCCGGCAGCCACGCCAGACACCGTGCAGAGCATGAGGTAGGTGAGCTCCGCACGCTCGTCCTCCCCCAGCTCCTGCGCGCTCCTGAGTCGCGCGAGCGAGCGCGCCTGCGTCACCGAGAGCACGTTCACGAAGGGAAGGCGCGCCCTCACCACCGGACCCAGGATCCGCCGGTTCTGGAGTGGCCACTCGTCGCCCACGATGTCGAGCACCCAACGCCGCGTGAGCGCAAGCTCGTCGAGCACGCGCTCGGCAAGACCATCGTCATCGCCCAACGCCAAATACATCCGCGCGATGCGGGCATCGGCCTTCGAGAGCGACATCTCGACGTTGTCGACGAGCGTCGCGAAGAGCGGCCACTCGGCATAGGCGCGGCGCAGGAGTTCCACATCCCCCACGCGCTCGCATGCGCTTCCCAGCCCGTACCAGGCGGCGAGGTTCACGCGTGCCTGCGACCACGAGAAGATCCACGGTATCGCCCGCAAATCGTCCAGCGAGCTCGCCCCGAGGCCGCGCCGGGCGGGGCGCGAGCCTATGTGCATGAGGCCAATCTCGTCGAGCGGCGTCACCCGCGCATACCACTGCGGGAAGCCCGGGGTCTCGAGAAGCGACAGGTAGCTCTCGCGCGATGCCGCGTCGAGCACCTCGGCGAGCGGGGCGAAGGACGCGTCGGCGCGGGCATTGCCCCGCTCGATGCTGGGGGCCGAGGCCGCGAGGGCCGCGCCTGCCACGCTCTCCACATGGCGCCGCGCCAAGGTGGGGTTGCCATAGCGCGCGAAGATGACCTCGCCCTGCTCCGTAAGCTTGAAGCGTCCGCGCACCGACCCCGGCGGCTGCGAGAGCACGGCCCTGTTCGCCGGCCCTCCCCCACGTCCGACGGCGCCGCCGCGCCCGTGCATGAGGGTGAGGTCGATGCCATGCTCATCGGCCCAGCGCGCTATCCGCTCCTGGGCGGCATGCAGCACCAGCGTCGCCGAAGTGGGGCCGGCATCCTTCGATGAGTCGGAGTAGCCGAGCATGACCTCGAACCTGCCGCCCGTCTGCTCGAGGCGGGCGCGCACGTCCGGGAGCTCGACGATCTCGTCGAGGAGCTCGTCGGCATGCTCGAGATCGGCGACCTGCTCGAAGAGCGGCACCACATCCAGCACGGGAACGTCATCCTCATGGGCGAAGGCCGCGCGAGCCAGCTCGTAGACGCGCGCGACGTCGTCGGCCGACTGCGTGAACGAGACGATGTAGCGTCGGGCGGCGTCGACGCCGTTCTTGCGCTGGATCTGGGCGATGGCGCGGAAGGTGTCGAGCACCTCGCGTGTCATCGGCGCCAGCTCGCCCGTCCCCTCATGGGCACGCAGGTCGGCAAGGGCCTGGGCATGCACGGTGGAGTGCTGGCGAAACTCCATCTCGACCAGATGGAAGCCGAAGGTCTGCACGAGCCACACCAGGTCCTGCACCGGGCCGTAGGCGGTGCGCGTGGCACCGGCCGCTGCAAGCGAGCGCTGCACCACGAAGAGGTCGTCCAGCAGCTCCTCCGGCCCTGCGTACATGATGTCGGCCGTGCGGTCCACCGTTGCCTCGAGGCGCCTCGCGATCACGAGCATCACCGCGCGATGGAGCTCGCGCGCCGACACCGACTCGGCCGCCGACGTGATGGCCTCGCTCATCTCCACCTGATGGCTCCAGAGGCTGGCGAGCTCGTCCGAGGGCGGCGTCGACGCGGCGTCGAGCGTGAGGTTCGTGCCGATGCGCCGGCACTCGCCGGCCAGCGTGGCGAGCATGTGCGAGCGGAGCTTCTCGGCCACCTTCCGGCTCGCCTTCGCGGTGACGTTGGGGTTGCCGTCGCGATCGGAGCCAATCCAGCTCCCGGGATGCAGGAAGGCCGGGCACACCGGCTCCACGCGCCCCGCCCGATCGCCCAGGATCGCGATGTCGAGCCTCCGGTAGCACTCGAGCACCATGGGCACGAGCGTGTTATCGAAGATGTCGATGACGGTGTCGGCCTCCTCCACCGGCGTGGGTCGGGCACTTGCCACGGGAGAGGTGCGCAGCAGCGCGTCGATCTCCTGGAGCATGCAACGCTCGTTCTCGTCGAGCGCGACCCCGCGCAGGCGACCGCGCTCCTCGAGGAGCTCGGCGATGCGGCGGATCTTGCCCTCGGTGGCCTTGCGACGGGCCTCGGTGGGGTGCGCGGTGAACACCGGGCGAAACTCCAGGCGCGCGAGCAGCTCGCGGGCCCGCTCCTCCCCCAGCTCGTCTGCCAGCTTGAAGTAGGCCGCGGCGAGGTCGTTGGCCGAGGCATCGCCTGCCTCGAGCGACGCCTCGCGCTCGGCGAGCGAGGACACGCGATAGTCCTCCTCGCAGATGTTCGCGAGGTGGAAGAACGACGCGAAGGCGCGGGTGATGAGCATGGCCTGATGCGTGGGCAGGGCGTCGACGATGACGACGGCCTGGTCGAAGGCCCCGGCATCGCCGCGCGCCTCCTCGGTGCTCGCCGCCAGCGAGCAGAAGAGCAGCTCGTCGAAGATCGCGCGCAGCGACTCGTCGTACTCGCCGAGCACGCGCCTCACCAGACGCAGGAAGAACGCCAGGTTCTCGCGGAGCGAATCGGGCAGTTTGACGGCCGAAAGCGAGGCCTCCACCTCATCGTGCCCAGAGGTCGTCATCCGAATCTTGCGGCTGTCCATGCGCACCTCCTACAGCACGCGCAGCGAGACCTCCTTGAGCTGGGCCGCCGACACCTCCGACGGGGCCTGGCTCATGAGGTCGGAACCCGAGGTGGTCTTGGGGAAGGCCATGACCTCGCGGATGTTGTCCGCGCCGGCCAGCAGCATGCACACGCGGTCGAGGCCGAGCGCGAAGCCGCCCATGGGCGGGGCGCCGTACTCGAGGGCCTCCATGAGGAAGCCGAACTGCTCGTTTGCGCCCTCCTCGGAGAACCCGAGCAGCTTGAGGATGCGCATCTGGAGCTCGGCGTTGTGGATGCGCATGCCGCCGCCGCCCGCCTCGTAGCCGTCCATCACGAAGTCGTAGGTG
>CACZNT010000124.1 GCA_902782635.1 uncultured Coriobacteriaceae bacterium | reverse complement strand
TGGCGTCGTTGATGGCCTGCTTGGCCTTGATGGTGGAGTAGGTGATGACGTGGGTGACGTGGTCGGCGCCATAGCGCTGGCGCACGTAGTCGATGACCTCGAGGCGACGCTCATCGTCGAAGTCGATGTCGATATCGGGCATCTCAGAGCGCTCGATGGAGAGGAAGCGCTCGAACATGAGGCCGTTCTCCAGGGGGTCGAGCGTCGTGATGTCCATGGCGTAGGCGACGATGGCGCCTGCGGCAGAGCCACGACCCGGCCCCACACCGATGCCATGCTCCTTGGCCCAGCGCACGTAATCGGCCACGATGAGGAAGTACGCCGCGAAGCCCTTGTCGCAGATGACCTGGTACTCGTACTCGAAGCGCTCGAGGACGTTGATGCCGTTGATGGAGACGTTGCGCCAGTCGGGCCCGTAGCGGCGCGCAAGGCCCGCCTCGCACTCGCGACGGAACTGGCTCTCGTTGGTCTCGCCCGGATCGAGCGGATACTGCGGGAGCAGGATCTTTCCCCACTCGAGCTCGACCGAGCACTTGTCGGCGATCTCGAGCGTGCTCTCGAGGGCCTCGGGGCACCAGGAGAACAGCTCGCGCATCTCCTCCTCGGACTTCATGTAGAACTCGGTGCCGTGGATGCGCATGCGATTCGTGTCGTCGACGCGGGCGTTCATGCCGATGCACATCATGATGTCCTGCGTGGGCGCGTCCTCGCGCAGCAGGTAGTGGAAGTCGTTGGTGGCCACCACCTTGACGTCGATCGCGCGCGCGAGCTGCACGAGGCGCTCGTTGAGGGCGTGGTCGGTCATCTCGGCCATGACGTCGCGGTCGCGCCCGGGCACGTAGGAGAGCCCGTGCTCCTGGAGCTCGATGTAGAAATCGCCCGGGGCGAATGTGTCCTTGAAGATGCGGGCCCACTTGAGGGCCTCGTCGGGCTGGTCGCGCAGGATGGAGCGGGCGACGATGCCCGAGACGCAGGCGGAGGTGGCGATGAGGCCCTCGGAGTGTGCCTGGAGCATCTCGAGGGTGACGCGGGGCTTGTAGTAGAAGCCGCGCGTTGCCGCATCGGAGACGATCTGCATGAGGTTGACGTAGCCCTGCTGGCTCTTGGCAAGCAGGATGAGGTGGTACAGGTCGGGCTTCTTGTCGCGGCTGAGCTCGGAATCGGGGGTGAAGTACACCTCGCAGCCGAAAATGGGCTTGATGAGCGGCTCGGGGCGTGCGGCCTCGACGTCCTCGAGGCTGTTGCGCTGCTGCCAGGCGGCCACGTCGCGCTCCCACTGCGCGTGGGCACGCTCATGCGGCTTGGCGTCCGGCGCGTCCGCCTCGGGCTCCTCGAGATCCCAGCCCTTCGTGAAGCACTCCAGGTCGCGCCTCCACTGCTTGTAATCGGCCTGAGCGTGGTTGTACTTGTCGGTGGAGGTGGCCAGGTCGGGGATGCCGTACATGTAGCCGTGATCGGTGAGCGCCACGGCCGGCATGCCGAGGTCGACCGCGCGCTTCACCATATCGGGAATGCGCGTCGCCCCATCGAGCAGGGAGCGATCGGAGTGGTTGTGGAGATGCACGAATGCCATCGCAAGCCCTTCGAAAACACGTTCTGTTATTGACTCAGAGCATAGCGCTCGGGGCCGATGCTTTTCGGCGAGCCGCGGCGAATCACAGACTCATCACGCCATGTTCGGCGCGAGCAGGATCTGGCTAGTCCTCGTCCGCCGCAGACATGCGATCGAGGATGAGCCGATAGCCGGCATGCTCGCCCGTGAGGCACTTGGACACGCGGCTCACGGTGGTCGACGATGCGCCGGTCTCCTCGCAAACCGCCACGTACGAATTGCCCGCATCGAGCAGGCGCGCCACCTCGAGCCGCTGCGCGAGGTCGCCGATCTCGCCTATGGTGCAGAGGTCGAGCAGGAGGCGCCCGGCCTCGTCGGCATCCTCGATGAGGGTGAGCGCGTGCAAAAGCTGCCCCACCTCCGGCCGGGCGAGAATGTCATCCTTGGTCATGCGTCCTCCCTCGCGTCTCTCCGAGACACTCTAGCGCAATGGGGCGGAGCCCGGCATGGGCAATCTGCGCGATGGGTATACTCCCTGCGACAAAGCGAGCACGTACGGGAGGTCCCCCATGAGCTTCATCATCAGCCTCGTCATCACCACGCTGGCGCTCGTGATCGCCATCTACCTGGTACCGGGCATCACCACGACGGGAAAGGCCTACGCATCGGCGCTGGCATGCGCCTTCGCGCTCGCCATCGTCAACATGATTCTGAGGCCGCTGGTGACGCTCGTCACCTTCCCGCTGTCCATCATCACCTTCGGCCTCTTCTCCGTGGTGATCAACGCCCTCATGCTGCAGGCGGCGGCCTACGTCTCGAGCAACTACCTGCCCGAGGGCCTCAGGATCGACAGCTTCGGCTCGGCGCTCATGGGGTCGATCGTGGTCTCGATTGCCACGATGGTGCTGAACGCGATCATCGCGCCCCTGTAGCATCGCCCAATGTGAAAAAAGGACGGGCGTTTTTTCAAATCCGAGCCTGCTAGTGTACAAGTTATAGCGCAACCTGGGGTTTCTCTGGGAAAAACCGCAGGTCGCCATATAACTTGTACGCTAGCGGACACGGCCTGAGCACCCACG
Source organism: uncultured Coriobacteriaceae bacterium (assembly GCA_902782635.1). Taxonomy (GTDB): domain Bacteria; phylum Actinomycetota; class Coriobacteriia; order Coriobacteriales; family Atopobiaceae; genus CACZNT01. Next base: position 1,711 of record CACZNT010000124.1, on the reverse strand, counting down.
GCCCGACCCCTGCCCGCGGGACCAGCTCAGCCCCTGGGGTATTATCGGCATGCGAGATTTGAGGAAAGGGCAGGGCATGCGGGATGAGGGCTTTTCGAGAGGCGTCGCCTCGGCGTTCGCCGGGGCATGTGCCTGGGGCCTCTCGGGAGCCATGATCCAGTTCATCTTCTCCCGCTATGAGATTTCGCCCCTGCTCATGACCGCCTTCCGCATGCTCGGCGCGGGTGCGCTCTTCCTCATCGTCCTCATCGCCCGCAGGCGCGAACAGCTCCATGCCATGCTTGCGGACGCGGATTCGCGCCGCCGACTCCTCGTCTTCGGCTCGCTGGGGCTCTTCGCCAACTCCGCCCTATACTCGACGACGGTCCTCCACACCAACGCGGGAACGGCGACGGTGATGCAGACGTCAAGCGCCGCCCTGCTGCTCGCCTTGGCCTGCCTGCGCGTGCGACGCTTGCCAAGCGCGCGTGAGCTCGCGGCGCTCATCTGCGCCCTCGCAGCAACGCTGCTCATCGCCACGGGCGGGAGGCCGGGCACGCTCGCACTCTCGCCGGCTGGCCTGGCAGCAGGCTGCGCCATGGTGGTTGCCACGGCATTCTACATAGCCTATCCTGCGCCGCTCTTCGCGCGTTGGGGAAGCCTCGCGGTGACGGGCGTCGGCATGGCAGTTGGAGGCATCTCCGCGCTCGCCACCTGCCTCGTAACGGGTGCTGTCTCGGCTGGGCTACCCGCGATCGACGCTCTGGGCATCGCGATGATCGTTCTCAACATCGTCATCGGAACCTTTGGCGCCTACGGGCTGTACCTGCACGGCGTCTCGATAGTCGGCAGCGTCAACGGCTCGATGATCGGCGCCGTGGAGCCGGTGAGCGCCACGCTGTTCTCCGCGCTCTGGCTGGGCACGGCCTTCGGCTGGGCAGATTGGGTTGGCCTCGTGCTGATGGTGGCCTGCGTGACCATCATCGCCGGCCAGGAGTCCGAGGCACGCTAGGGCCGGGGCGCCCCCACCCCGGGAGCGAGTGCGCGAAGCGCAAGTCATCCGCTCAAAAGTGCGCATTCAATCGGAGTCTTCACAATTGACCTGGGGTTTTGCGCAGAGAAGTAGCGATTATCCCGTTGAATGCGCACTTTTCGGCTGCCGGGGCGCGCGGTGGGCGCCGCCCGCTAGTCCAGCGGGTCCATCATGAGGATCCGGCAGGCATCCTCGAGAAACTCCAGGCGCGAGCGCACCAGCTCGGCGCTCTCGTAGAGGTGCGCGTTCCTGCCCGCACGCTCCCAGAGCGCGTCCATGTCGGCCAGCACCTGCGAGGTGTGGCGCGTGCCGGGCCTCCCCAGCTTCCCGTAGCACCAGAACAGCGAGCAGATCTCGCGCATGCGGCGGCACGACAGCTGCTTGCGGACGCACTGCCCATCGATGCCCGCGGCCACGAGCGCATCGACCACGCAGGCCTCGGGCTCGTAGGAATCGGAGCTGCCGATGGCGTCGAGCACCGGGTTTCCGTGCGCGCAGAGGTTGCGCAGGCCCTTGACGTCGTGCAGCAGGCTCTCCTCGTCCACCATCGACTGAATCTTCCAGCGCCTCCCGCAGAAGCTGTTGACGAACACCGTCGTGGAGAAGAACGCCAGCTGCAGGAACACCCAGAGCGGCATGTCGAGCTCGTAGCGACCGAGCAGGTCGGCGAGGTAGGAGCCCGAGAGCCAGGGAGAGGCC
>CACZNT010000123.1 GCA_902782635.1 uncultured Coriobacteriaceae bacterium | reverse complement strand
GTGGCCTGGTGGCGCAGCTTCTCGACCTCCTCGTTGATGGAGGCGTCCTTCTCGATGTAGGTGTCCGACTGCGGCACGTAGGCCTCGGGCTGGTAGTAGTCGTAGTAGGAGACGAAGTACACGACGGCGTTATTGGGGAAGAGCTCGCGCATCTCGCTTGCCACCTGGGCGGCGAGCGTCTTGTTGGGCTCGAAGATGAGCGTGGGCTTGTTCACCGCCTCGATGAGCTTGGCCATGGTGAAGGTCTTGCCCGAGCCGGTGACGCCCATGAGGGTCTGGTAGCGAAGCCCCTCCTCGACGCCCGCGGCGAGCTTCTCGATGGCCTGCGGCTGGTCGCCGCTCGGCTCGTAGGGGGCCACCACGACGAGCGGCTCGCCCGCTCCCTCGACCCCGAAGCGCCTGAGCTCCCCGCCATAGTGACCTTGCAGCTCGAATTGCCCTGCCACGCCCGCTCCCCTCTCGCCTGGCGGCCGCACGCTCCCGAGCGAGGAAGCGCGTCTGCCGCATGCACCACGATTCTGCCACCTTTGGCCCATCCTTTGCGCGATGATGTGTCCGATGCGTGGACGAAGAAGGGAGAAGCCATGGCAGAGCACCTCATCGAGAGCTACGGGAGCCTGTTCGACGAGTCGGGTCGCCTGCGCGAGCCCGGCTATGCCCTGAGGCCGCCCTTCGCCTACGACCGCCACGAGGTGGCAGCCCCCGCCGTCCGCATCAAGGAGTGGGACTACTACCTCGTGAACGACGACGAGCATGCCGTGGCGCTCACCGTCTCCGACCTCGGCTACATCGGCCTCATCTCCGCCTCCGTGATGGACTTCGCCACCTCGACGTTTCGCACCGAGAGCGAGCTCGTGATGATGCCCATGGGACGCATGGGGCTCCCCGCCGCCTCGGACAGCGGCGACGTGGTGTGGGTGGGCAAGCGCACCAAGGCCGTCTTCGCCCACACGCCTGCGGGCAGGAGGCTCTCGTTCGAGATGGAGGGTTTCGGCGGCGAGGAGCTCGAGGTGGAGGTGCTGCTCGACGAGGAGCCGCGCGACTCGATGGTCATCGTGACCCCGTGGGCCGAGGACGAGCAGGCCTTCTACTACAACCGCAAGATCGTCGGCATGCGGGCGCGCGGCGGCTTCAGGCGCGGGGCGTACGTGCATGAGTTCGACCCGTCCGATTCGCTCGGGATCCTGGACTGGGGACGCGGCGTCTGGACCTACGACAACACCTGGTACTGGGCCGTCGCCCAGGGACGCCAGGACGGTCGCCTGATCGGCCTCAACCTGGGTTACGGCTTCGGCGACACGAGCGCCGCGAGCGAGAACATGCTCTTCGTCGACGGCATCTGCCACAAGCTCGGGCGCTGCGACTTCGGCATCCCGCGGCATTTCGACGGCAGCTACCGCTACATGGAGGCCTGGCACATGAGCGAGGAGGACGGCCGGCTCGAGCTCACGTTCTCGCCCGAGATCGACCGCGTGGATGACATCAACGTGCTGGGGATCGTCCAGTCGAATCAGCACCAAGTCTTCGGCAAGCTGGACGGCTTCGTCGTCCTCGACGACGGCACGCGCCTCGAGATCAAGGGGCTCCGCGGCTCGGCCGAGCACATCCACAACCGCTACTGATCGCCTGGGGGATGCCCATCCTGACATCTGGCTGGGGCATGACAGTTTGGGGACAGGCACCTAAGTGTCATATCTGCGCTCCGATATGACACTTAGGTGCCTGTCCCCAAACTGTCATGCCCCTATCGACTCATCAAGCAGGTCGTAGATGATGCGGACGGCAGCGTCGTCACCCGATGACACCTCGCCGGCGAGGCGGCTCGGCACGCCCTGCTTCGGGTTGCCCGAGAGCACGAGCACGCGGTCGCCCATGCGCACGGCCTCGTCCACGTCGTGGGTGATCATCAGCACCGAGAGGCCCAGCTCATCCGCCATCCCCAAGAACCACTCCCGCATCTGCGCGCGGGTGATGGCGTCGAGCGCCGAGAAGGGCTCGTCCAGGAGCACCACCTTGGATCCCATGAGGTAGGTGCGCAGGAAGGCGGCGCGCTGCCGCATGCCGCCCGAGAGCTCGCGCGGCCATTGGTCCTGGGTGCCCTCGAGGCCGAAGCGCGCGAGCAGCGGAAGGGCGCGGTCGCGGGCCTCGTCCCGTCCCATCCCGGCGAGCGTGAGCGGCAGGCAGACGTTGTCGAGTACGGTCTTGCTGGGAAGCAGCAGGTCCTTTTGGAACATGTAGCTCACGTGCCCCGGCCGCCCCGTCACGTCAACCCCCTCGACGAGCACCGAGCCCGAGAGTGGCTGCGTGAGGCCTGCGAGCGCGTGCAGCAGGGTGGTCTTGCCCGTGCCGGACTTGCCCACCATGCACAGCGTCTCGCCCGGCACCAGCCCAAACGAGAGGTCGTAGACGACGATGCGCTCGCCGTCCCACGAGAGCGTGAGCCCCTTTGCCTCCAGCATCATCACTGCAGGTACTCCAGGGTATAGCCGGCGTCGACGTCGACGGGACGCTCCACGAGCCCCTCGTCGTTGAGCCAGGCGTAGAAGCGCGCCCAGCGCTCGGAGTCAATCTCCCCCCACGACGACGCGTCCGCGATGTACTCGGGCGAGATGAACTCCTGCGCGGTATGGATGAGCTCGGGGTCGAGCTCGGGCACGGCCGCGCAGATGATGTCGGCCGCCTCGGCGGGGCTTTCGGCGGCAAACTCGTACCCGCGCTTGGCCGCGCGCAGGAAGCCGCGCACCAGCTCGGGATTTGCCGCGGCAAACTCGTCGTTTACCGCGATGACCGGCGTGTAGTAGTCGAAGACTGGGTCCATGTCGGCAAAGGAGAAGTAGTTGACGGGATAGTCCTGCAGCTTGGCGTTCTGCACCGCCCACCACTCGTAGACCCACACGGTGTCGAAGAGATTCGCCTTGAGGCCCATGACCTCGTCGTCCACCTCGTAGGGCACCATCTTGACGGCAGAGAAGTCCCCGCCATCCGCTTCGACGATCTGCTTGATGGTGGCCTGCTCGATGGGCATGTTCCAGGTGGCGTAGGTGTGGTCGGCCATGCCGCGTGCGCTCGTGATGCCGTCCTCGGCGCGGCTCATGATGCCGCTCGTGTTGTGCTGGACGATGGCGGCGACGGCGGTATAGGGCATGGGCGACGCCGAGGCGAGGTTGTTCGCGATGTAGTCCTGGTAGGAGACGCCCATGTTCGCACCGCCCGACCCGATGAGCGCATCGGCGCCGTCGGCCGGCACTGGCACGACCTCGACCTCGATGCCCTCCTCGGCGAAGAAGCCCTTCTCCATGGCGACGTAGATGCCCGTGTGGTTGACGTTGGGCGAGTAGTCGAGCACGAAGGAGACCTTCGTGAGCGCGGGGTCGGGGTAGGCGCTGCTGCGCTGGCTGGAGCAGCCCGCCAAGGCGGCCGCCGCGCACGCTGCGCCCGCGACGAACGTGCGACGCGAGATGGCATTCATCGGGTACTTCCCTTCTGGTTGGATGCCCGCCTCCAGGGCAGGCAGATTCCCTCGAGCGCGTCGACGAGGCGCATGAGCGCGAGCGACAGGCCCGAGATGACGATGATGGACGCGAACATGCGGTCGTAGGAGAAGCTCTTGCGGACGCGCGTCATGTAGACGCCGAGGCCGGAGAAGCCGCCCAGCCACTCGGCGATGACGGCGCCGACGATGGCGTAGGTCGCGCTGATGCGCAGGCCGGAGAAGAGCTGCTCGGCGGCAGCTGGGAGCTTGACGTGCCAGAAGATCTGGGCATCTGTGGCCCGCATGGTGCGCATGAGGTCGATCTGGTCGGACTCGACGGAGCGGAAGCCGCCCACGAGCGAGACGGCCACCGGGAAGAACGTGGTGAGCGCGATGAGGATCACCTTGGGTGCCAGGCCATAGCCAAACCACAGCACCAGCAGGGGCGCGATGGCGATGGTGGGGATGGTCTGGGAGATGGTCATGAGCGGCTCAAATGCCAGGTAGAAGGCCTCGAAGCGGTCCATGAGGACGGCGGCTGCGAAGCCGAAGGCGCAGCCGATCGCAAGGCCCGCGAAGGCCTCGGCCAACGTGGTGAGCGCATGGCCTGCGATGAGCGGGGCGTCGGCGGCCAACGCCATCAGCACCTGCGAGGGCGCGGGCAGCATGAACGCTGGCACGAGGCCCGTCCGGCAGGCGAGCTCCCAGGCCGCCACGAGGACTGCCAGGCTGGCAAGGGGTATGAGGACCTCGCGCCTCATGCAACGCCCTTGGACGAGAACTCGGGGTCGCCCGCGTGGTACTTGCCGATCTTGTGCTCGGTGGACATCACGTGGCCCTCGGGGCGGTAGTCGATCTTGGCGAAGGTCATCACGTGGCTGCAGCCGGCGGCCGCGCCCGCGAGCTGACACTCCTTGAGGAGCGCCATGCACTCGTCGTAGCTGCCCTCGATGGTGGTCTCGAAGGGGCCGACGTAGTAGTCGAGGCCCGATGCGTCGATGCAGGCGATCACCTCGTCGACGATGCGGCACACCTCGTCATCGCTGGCGGCATCCATCGGCAGGTACTGAATGGCGAGCGCGCACTCCATGGCAAACTCCTTCCCGCACGGAAAAGGTCCCGCGCCATCAAGCGTCGGGACCTCATAAGCGGCGAATCGCCCATCCCTACGCTGGCATTACCCAGATCAGGTGTAAGGGTCGGCACCGCAATGGATGCCCTCTCAGCCGACGTGCGCCAGCTCCCCTAGCAGGTTGTAATGGTAGCGCAACGCGGCGTTGACGTCCACGTGCGTCGACCTCGCGCGCGCGAGAGCCGCGAAGCGGCTCCGCGTGTGAGCACGTATCCTTTCGAACGTGACCCCGCCTGCATGGCTGAAACGATATTGCCGCAAAG
>CACZNT010000122.1 GCA_902782635.1 uncultured Coriobacteriaceae bacterium | reverse complement strand
CGTTTCAGTTCCAGATCGTTGTTTTCGCCCGCTGAGCTGGGCCTATGCCGGAATCTCTCCCACAGAAACCACCGAAGAGCCCAATTTCGCCCCACCTGTCAAAGGAGCCGACTCGCCCTCCCACGATGTGGAAAGGGGTCGGCTCTTTCTCACGTTGGAGCAAAGGGCGGGCGTGGTTCAATATAGGGACAGGACGAGACGAGAGGCGGGACATGCCAACCAGCAATACTGCAGACGTTGACGATCGCTTCAAGCGCAGCGCGCTGCTCCTCGGCGACGAGGGGCTTGCGCGCCTTGCAGAATCGCACGTCATGGTGCTCGGCCTGGGCGGCGTGGGCTCGTCATGCGCCGAGGCGCTCGCGCGCGGCGGGGTGGGCAGGCTCACCATCGTCGACCGCGACGTTGTCGAGCGCACCAACGTCAACCGGCAGGCCCTCGCCTTCGAGAGCACCCTCGGCCAGGCGAAGGCCGAGGTCATGCGCAAGATGATCCTCGACATCAATCCCAGCTGCGACGTCCGCGCCCACACCACCTTCATCGACAAGGACGTGCTCGGCGAGCAGCTGGGCGCCCTGGGAAGGCCCGACTACATCGTCGATGCCATCGACACCATCGCCCAGAAGCTCGTGCTCGCCCGCTGGTGCCAGGACGAGGGTATTCCGCTCATCAGCTCGATGGGCGGCGCCAACAAGCTCGACCCCTGTCAGCTCGAATTCGCGGACCTCTTCGACACGCACGACTGCTCGATGAGCCGCATCATGCGCAAGGAATGCCGGAGGCGCGGCATCGACAGGCTCGAGGTCCTCTACTCCCCCGAGCCGCCCGTCATCGTGGAGGGACAGAAGGAGTCGCTTCCCGGCCAGCGCCCGGAGAAGGGCACGCTCCTCGGCACCATGAGCTACTTCCCGCCCATCATGGGGCAGATGATGGCGAGCCTGGTGATCCGCCGTCTCGCAGGGCTGGAGTCGTAGATGGAGCCGCGGCTCATCGACATGCACTGCCATCTGGACGCCTTCGACCGCGCCCCCGAGGTGGCCGCCAGCCTGCGCGAGCTTGGCGTCGGCGTGCTCTCGGTGACGGTATCGCCCCTAGGCTTCAAGGAGACGCGCGCGTTGGGCGCAGAGCCCTGCATTTGGCATGCGGCCGGGCTGCATCCCTGGGGCTTTGCCGACGATGCCGACCCGGAGCCTGCCGTCGAGTCGCTGCTCGGCCTCGTCGGCCAGACGCGCTACATCGGCGAGGTGGGGCTCGACTACCTGGAAAAGCACGTACCCAAGAGCGCCTGGGCCGCGGAGCGCGCCGCCTTCGAGCGCATTGCGTCTGCCTGCGCGCAGGCCAGCGACCCCGCGCGGCCGCACCTGCTCTCGATCCATTCCGTGCAAGCCGCAAAGGACGTCCTCGACATACTGGAGTCGACGGGCGCAGCCGAGCGCTGCCAATGCATCTTCCACTGGTTCGGGGGATCCACCGACGAGCTCTGGCGCGCCATTGGCCTGGGCTGCTGGTTCTCGTGCAACCCGATGATGATGGGCATCAAGCGCTCCAAGGAGTACGCCAAGCTCATACCCGCCAACAGGCTCCTCCTGGAGACCGACTTCCCGCCGGGCGACCTCGCCGTGGCGCCGGGCGTTGCGGCCGAGATGGTCTGCGAGGCGCTGCGCGACGCGGCAGATGCCCTGGCAGCGGCGCGGGGAGATACGCGCGAGGGCATCGTCCGCCTCACGACGGAAAATGCCCTCGCTCTGATCATGTGAAAGGGGGAACCTGTCCCTCTTGGCATGACAAAGGGGACTGTCCCCTTTGTCATATCTACTTCTTGCGGGTGGTCTTCTTGGCGGCGTCGGCGACAATCATGTCCGGAAGCATGGAGTCGGCCGAGGAGAAGTCGCTCGGCAGCACCACCGTGGCCGGGCCGGTCTTTGCGAACTCCTCCATCATGCCCACCCACTGCGTGTACTCGAACAGGCGGTTTGCCTCCTCGGTATCGAGCTCAGCGCCTTGGATGGTGTCGATGGACTCGCGGATGCCGCGGGCAATGGCGATGCGCTGCGCGGCGATGCCCTCGCCCTCCTTCTCCATGGCCTCGGCCTTGGCCTGGGCGGCGATGACGGTCTTCTGCTTCTCGGCCTCGGCCTCGTTCTTCGCGCTCTCGAGGTCGTTCTTGGAGGCGATGATGCGGTTCATCGACTGCTGGACGTCGGGCGGAAGCTTGATCGAGGTGATGAGCGTGGTGACGATCACGTAGCCGTACTCGAGCATCTTCGCGGATACGACCTCGTCGATGGCGTTCGCGATGGCGTCCTTCTCGTTGAACACCTCGTCGAGCGTGCGGCTCGGGATCTGCGAGCGCAGGGCGTCGGCGAAGTAGTCGCGCATCTGGGCAACCGGGTCGGTGAGCGTGTAGAGGCTCTTGTAGATGCCGCTCGGGCCATCGACGGGCTGCGTGTAGTCGACGTGGTACTGCACGGAGACATCCAGCTCGATGGTCACATTGTCCTCGGTCTTAGCATCGAAGGTGATGTGCTCGTCCTCGGTCATGAGCGAGACGTCGCGCACGCGGTCGATGAAGGGCATGCGGATGTGGAACCCGGGGCCCACGATGGTGTGGAACTTGCCGAGGCGCTCGACGACGCCCACGTGCTGCTGCTGGATGATGTAGAAGCACGGCTGGTAGGAGTCGTTGACGGTGCCGTGGCGAGCAGCGCCCCGGAATGCCGACGATATCACCCCGAACACGAACACGAGGATGATGATGGGAAGGAACCCTCCGATGATGTCGATAAGCATGTCAGTCTTTCTCTCGATGGCCAATGCCTACGAGATTGTCTCTACCCATTCCCACATCCCCCATACGCCATCAACAGCCGATGGTGAAGGCTTAGTGGTGCCCATCAGTCATAGCTTATGTGCCGTCTAGGCCGCGTTCTCCCGAATCGGCCTACGCGGAACGGCGGGGCGACTTCCTGCGCTCGATCTTGGGCTGCTCCTCGCCGAGGACGCTCGCCGGCGTCACCACGACGCGCGAGATGGCCTTGTCGTCGGGCATGTCGAACATCGTCTGCTGCAGCGTGGCCTCGCAGATGGCGCGCAGGCCGCGGGCGCCCGTCCCGCGCTTGAGCGCGAGCTTGGCAATCTGCGTGAGCGCCTCGGGCTCGAACTCGAGCTTGACGCCCTCTATGGCGAACATGCGGCGGTACTGCTTGACCAGGGCGTTCTTGGGCTCGGTGAGGATCTGCACCAGGTCCTCCTCGCGCAGCTCCTTGGTCGAGCAGATGACGGGGATGCGCCCGACGAACTCGGGGATCATCCCGAAGTCGTGCAGGTCCATGGGCGTGACCGCGCTCATGAGCTCGTCATGCGCGTCCTCGATCTTCTCGGGCAGCTGCCCGGAGAAGCCGACGCCCTTCTTGCCGATACGGTCGGCCACGATCTTGTCGAGGCCCACGAACGCACCGCCGCAGATGAAGAGGATG
>CACZNT010000121.1 GCA_902782635.1 uncultured Coriobacteriaceae bacterium | reverse complement strand
GCCGGAGTCGGTGTGGCCGTACTGCATGCCCTCGACGCCGGGCTCGACGCAGCCGATGGCGGTGCCGTACTTCATGATGTCGCGCAGGGTGTAGTTGGAGCTACCCTCGCCGGCACCACGGGTCTGGAGCATCTTGTAGAGGGTCTCCACGTCGAAGAAGCTCGGGTGACCCATGCCCTCGGCGGAAAGCTCGCAGGCCTCGCGCAGCAGGCTGTCCGGAGTCTTGGGGTGCAGCAGGATGGAAACGGAGGGCGCCGTGGTGCGGGAGTAACGCATGGCGCGCAGCATGATGTAGGACAGCTCGTTGGTGGCGTCGCGGCCGTTCTCGTCCAGGCCGCCCACGTCCAGGTGCGGATAGCGGTAGTAGCCACCGAAGATGTAGGCCATCTGCGTGGACTGGAACCATACGTTCGAGGTGATCTTGATGTAGAGCTCCTCGATGATCTCCATAGCCTTCTCGGGCGTCAGGATGCCGGCATCGATATCCGCCTTGTAGTAGGGATAGAGCTGCTGGTCCATGCGGCCCCAGGTGATGGACGGGCCGGCGCCCTCTACGAAGAGGAAGAAGGCGGCGCAGTAGGCGCTCTCCACGGCGTCGTGGAAGCTCGTGGCGGGACCCCAGGGAACGCGCTTCATCATCGCGGCCATTTCCTCGAGTTCCTTCTTGCGCACGGGATCCTTCTCGGTCTCGGCCTTCTTGAGGCAGGAGGCGCTCATGCGCTCGGCCCACTCATGGATGGCGTCGGCGACCTCGATGATGCCCTCGTAGAAGTAGCGCTTCTCGATGGAGTCGGGATCGTTGGGGTCGAGCAGGGAGAGGAGCTCGGCCGCGTCGTCGCGATACTTGCGGAAGCCGTGCTTGAGCAGATCGGTGATGCGGGGCACGAAGTGTGAGCCGTTGGCGCAGATGTAGTTGGAGACGTCGGAAACGCCGCCGAACTGGGCACGGTCCCACTCCTCGGGGGTGACGTAGTGCGCCCACTGCGCGGCCGCCGTCTTGTCCTTCCAGTACGGAAGGATGTCGTTCATGAGCTCGTCGTAGTCCTCATCGGTGATCTCGAAGGGATCGTAGGTACGGTCGCGCAGGTTGGGCAGGTCGTCGATCATCCAGTGGGCGTGGAGCTCGACGGCGAAGTTCGCGCCACGCGGACGCTTGGTGGGCCAGCCCACGAGCTGCTCGTAGTCGTAGATGGTGTCGGACAGGTTGCGGTACACCTCGGCGCATGCCTTGTAGCGGCGTGCGAGCGCGGGGTAGCCCTCAGTCTCGCGGTAGACCTTGGTGAAGGCACGGGCGCGGGTGATGTCCACGTTCGGACGGTTGGCATGCAGCATGCCGTTGAGCTCCTGGGTGCGCTTGGTGGAGCCAGTCTTGGAGACGGTTCCTGCGCGGAGCTCGTTGCCCATCTTGGCGCCGACCTCGACGGGGATCTCCTCGGCGACCTGGGTCTTCTCGTCTGCCATTTCTTACCCTCCTATCAATAGAACATGCCTTGTATGGTATCCGAGCAAGCCTATTTGCCCGGCCACTTCCAATTGCCAGTCTCCGCGTCGATGAAGTTGAGTCCCTCGTTGCAGAGGAGGCCCAGGAGCGTGCCGCCGCAGAGCGTGATCATGAGGATGGGGATTGCCTGGAAGTTGTAGAAGCCGCCGATGGCGCTGGCGCCCGGCCCCAGGATCGCGATCGACATGTTGGAGCACCAGAAGGTGTTGGAGATGGCGCCGAACTGAGCGGGCACCACCGAGAACGGCAGCTTGGAGAGAACCGTGAAGTGCAGCGCGCACTCGACGGTGCACACCACCGCAACCACGACGGCGATGTTCACCCACGGGTTGGTGATGATGCCCATGCCCGCGAGACGGTCCATGATCCACAGGTAGAGCATGCCCCAGCACACGCCGAGAAGGTACGAGCAGATGTACTTGATGAAGTCCTCGCGCTTGGCACCCGCCGTGAAGTAGATTGGCAGCGCCGTGAAGGTGGCATAGACGATCTGCCATCCGGGCAGGACGTTGTCGGAGGTGAACTGACCGACCGTGAACAGGTAGACCAGGCAGTAGATGCCGCTGATCACGCTGATCCAGATCGCCCAGTTGACCAGGCCCTTGGTGTTCATTCCTCGACTCCCCTCTTGATTGTCCCCATTACATTTGCAAAACGTGCTAGGCGGACATCCCCCGGATCTCGCCTGCCAGCTCGCGCACGAGCTCGCGACTGGTGAAATCCGCCCGCGCCGCGGTCCTCTCGAGGAGCAGTTGCTGCTCGGCGGTGAGGTCGCGGCGATGCGCGAGCATGAGCCTCAGGGCCTTGATGAGCGCCCTCGATCCCTGGCCCAGGCGTTCCTCGTCGAAGCCCCCGGGCAGGTAGCGCATCGCAATGCGCTCGGGATTGCGGAAGCTCGCGCGGGCGAGGCGCTCTGCCAGCCCGTCGGCCGGCTCGGCTGCGCCCGTGGCAAAGCAAACTGCCCTTGCCCGGCCCGCGCGTCCCACGAGTCGCTCGATGTCGCGGCTGCGCGCCATCTTTCCCCCGTGGACGGGTGCGCCGATGACGAGGACGTCACCCGGCTCCCGCGCTTCCACGCTCATGCTCTTGTCAAACCGCACGCAATTGACGTCGAGGTCTTCAGCGAGCCACTCTGCGCAGCGCTCGGTGAAGCCTGATTCGGAGTGGTAGACGAGTTGGATCCGACCCATCTCTCTCCTTCACGACACCTACTGCATACTATGTAGAACATTATAGGTAGGTTTTCAATTACGGAAATAGCGAATGTAGAACATTCTGCAAAATGGCTGCCAACGGTACGAAATCACCGGCGAACGGCATCCGCGTACCCTGCGTGAACAGGGGCGGCTTTCGTGACAGCAGGGGACTGTCCCCAACTGTCACGAACCTGTCCCCCTTGTCAGGTTAGCCAGGTCACGGTGCCGGAGACGATGTCGTAGAGGGCCGGGGCAGCCGTGAGGTCCGCATCCGGGAACGCCTCGCGAATACGCTCGGCCCCCGCCCGCGCATGCGCGATCGCAACATCGCGCTCATCCGAGCAATCGCACGCGACATCGAGGATCGGACGGATCAGCGCCCCCGCGTATCCGCCCGCTCCCCCGCTCACCGCGGCATGCACCGCCCCGCAGCCCGTATGGCCCAGCACGACGGCGAGCCCGCAGCCAAGGTGCTCGTGGGCATACTGGATGCTCCCCAGCGCCTCCTCGCCAATCACGTTTCCCGCCACGCGGATGACAAAGAGCTCCCCCAGCCCGGCGGAGAAGATGGCCTCGGGAAGCACGCGCGAGTCCGAGCAGCTCACCACGATGGCATACGGGCGCTGACCGTCGGCGAGCTCCTGCCTCAAGGCCGCGTCCACGCGCCCTCCGAAAGCGCCACGGCTTCGATACGCCTCGTTTCCCTCAACGAGGCGGCGTCGCACATCATCGACTGCGGACATGGTGCTCCTTCCAACGCCAGCTGATTGGCCAAAGAGGGTGCCCGCCGCCAGGTGGAGGAGGCGGCGGGCACGCGGGTGGTGCGCTCGGTTAGGGAGAGGAAGTACTAGCCCAGCGCGGGGTGGTCGTTTACCTGCTCGACCGTGTAGTAGGTGAGCAGTACGGCGTCGGGCAGGCGCACGGCGTCGCACACGAAGATCTTCTTGGTCATCCAGGCGAGCGACTCGTCGTAGACCTCGAACTTGGGCGTGGTGACGTAGTAGAACTGCTTGGGGTCGATGGCGCCGCCCTCCTTGACGGTCTCCACCAGCTCCTCGGGGACGGCACGGATGCCCTCCACGTGGATGTACACGGCACGACCGTCGTCGAGCTTGAAGCCGTAGGAGGCGTTGATCTCGGTGACGCCGTCGGCGCGCACGACCTGGTGGTCGATGCCGGCGCACATCATGGTGCCGTGGAAGTCGGGGCCGGT
>CACZNT010000120.1 GCA_902782635.1 uncultured Coriobacteriaceae bacterium | reverse complement strand
TTCGCCGACGGTGACACCGTCAACGGCGAGACCCTCGTCGAGAAGGGTGTCATCAAGAGCGCCCTCATCCCGGTGAAGGTCCTCGGCGACGGCGAGCTCACCAAGAAGCTCACCGTTGCCACCGAGAAGGTGTCCGCATCCGCCAAGGCCAAGATTGAGGCCGCAGGAGGGAAGGTCGAGCTCCCGTGCTAAAGGGATTGGTCAACGCATTCCGCATCAAGGAGCTGCGCGACAAGATCCTCTTCACGCTCGGCATCCTTCTGCTGTACCGCATCGGCTCGTATGTGCCGGTGCCGGGCATCCCGTTCAGGGGAATGCTCAACGCCTATCAGGCGTCGACCGACGGGGTGAACGCCATCTCGGTGCTCAACCTCTTCTCGGGTGGCGCCCTCTCGCGCGTCTCGGTGTTCTGCCTGGGCATCATGCCCTACATCACCTCGGAGATCATCCTTCAGATGATGCAGGCCGTGATCCCGTCCCTGCAGGAGCTCGCCCGCGAGGGCGAGGCGGGGCAGCGCAAGATCAACCAGTACGCGCGCTTCCTCACCGTCGTGCTCTCGCTGATCACGGCCATCGGCTACCTCTTCCTGTTCAAGGGGTCGCAGTTCGGCATCTCCTTCGCGGGTGCCGGCGCGCCTGAGTGGCTGATGGACATCATGGTCGTGGTGACGATGGTGGCCGGCGCGATGATCATCATGTGGTTCGGCGAGATCATCACCCAGCACGGCGTGGGCAACGGCATGTCGCTCATCATCTTCTCCAACATCCTGTCCGGCCTGCCGTACGCCTTCTCCGCCTCGCTTCTGGGCTCCGACTTCATCTGGACCATCGTGGTGCTCGTCATCGTGGTCCTGCTGATTCCGGTGATCGTCTACATCGAGCGCGGCCAGCGCCGCATCCCGGTGCAGTACGCCAAGCGCGTGGTGGGACGCAGGGTGATGGGTGGCCAGAGCACCTACCTGCCCATCAAGGTGAACTCCGCGGGCGTCATCCCCATCATCTTCGCGAGCTCCATCCTGTACTTCCCGGCGCAGCTCTCGGTGTTCTTCCCCAACGTGGGCTGGATCCAGGCCTTCGCCAACGCGGTGTCGTCCGGCTGGCTCAACTGGATCCTCTCAGCCATCCTCATCGTGTTCTTCGCGTACTTCTACACCTCCATGGTGTTCAACCCCGAGGACATGGCCGACAACCTGCGCAAGCAGGGCGGCTTCATCCCGGGCGTGCGCCCGGGCTCTGCCACCGTGGCCTACATCCAAAACGCGCTCAACCGCATCACGCTCCCCGGCGCCATCTTCATGGCCCTCATCGCCGTGGTGCCCTCCATCGCGTTCTCGTTCACGAACAACCAGCTGTTCCAGACCTTCGGCGGCACCTCGCTGCTCATCCTCGTGGGCACTGCGATGGATACCCTCTCGCAGCTCGAGAGCCAGCTGAAGATGCACAACTACGACGGTTTCTTCAAGTAGGGAGGTAGTGGGTCATGAACATCGTGCTTCTCGGCGCCCCGGGCGCCGGCAAGGGAACCCAGGCGCAGCGCCTCGTTGAGGAGTTCGGGGTGGCCCACATCTCCACAGGCGACCTACTTCGCGCGGCCGTCAAGAACCAGACCGAGCTCGGCGTCCAGGCCAAGGGCTACATGGACGCCGGTCAGCTCGTCCCCGACGAGCTGGTCATCGGCCTCGTCAAGGAGCGCCTCGGCGAGGACGACGCCCAGAAGGGCTTCCTGCTCGACGGCTTCCCGCGCAACACCGCGCAGGCCGTCGCGCTCGACTCCGAGCTCTCCGAGATGGGCCGCGATATCGACGCTGCGCTTCTCGTGGACGTCGCTAGCGAGGTAATCATCGAGCGCCTGAGCTCGCGCCGTGTGTGCCGCGACTGCGGCTACACCGGCACGGCGGCCGACGAGAGCTGCCCGCGTTGCTCGGGCGAGATGTACCAGCGCGACGACGACAAGCCCGAGACGGTGAAGAACCGCCTGGACGTCTACGAGAGCCAGACGGCCCCGCTCGTCGAGTACTACAAGGGGCACGGCATCCTCAAGTCCGTCGACGGCGACCGCCCGATGGACGTCGTCTATGCCGACGTGAAGGAAGCGCTCGCCCTATGATCAACATCAAGACGCCGCAGGAGATAGAGGACTACCGCGCGGGGGCAGGCGCCCTCTCCAAGATGGTGCTGCGCCGCGTCGGAGCCATGGTCAAGCCCGGGGTCACCACCCTCGAGCTCGACGAGGTGGCCGAGAGCCTCATCCGCATGCATGGTGCCGTGCCCGCGTTCAAGGGCTACGGCGGCTTCCCGGCATCCATCTGCTGCAGCGTCAACAACCAGGTTGTCCACGGCATCCCCTCGGCCGAGATGCGCCTCTCGGAGGGTGACATCGTGAGCGTCGACACCGGCGCCACCCTCGGGGGATGGGTGGGCGACAACGCCTGGACCTTCTTCTGCGGGGAGCCCAGCTCCGAGGCCAGGGCCCTCTGCGAGGTCACCCGCGATTGCCTTGTGGCCGGCATCAAGCAGGCCGTCCCCGGCAATCACGTGGGAGACATCGGCGCTGCCGTGCAGGAGCTCGCCGAGCGCAACGGCTACGGCGTCCTGCGCGATTACGTGGGCCACGGCGTGGGCCACGTCATGCACGAGGACCCCACCGTCCCCAATGTGGGGCGGCGCGGTCGCGGCGTGAAGCTGCAGGTAGGCATGGTCATCGCCATCGAGCCCATGATCACGCTGGGCTCCTACGAGGTCGAGACAATGGCCAACGGCTGGACGGTGGTCACCCGCGACCACTCGCTGGCCGCGCACTACGAGAACACGGTGGCCATCACCGAGGACGGCCCCGTGATCATCACGGAAGACGACCAGGGCCCGTGGTGCTCGATGCAGGGAGGCGTGATATAGCGTGCAAATCCCCACGTCGGGCCATGTGTACAGTCGGTGTTCGCATGGACGGGCCAGGGTTGTTCGGGTAAGATGGCAAGTTGCTGTCACTGAGTAGGGAAGAGGTAGCAGTCGTTGAGCAAGCAGGACGCAATAGAGCTTGAGGGCACGGTCATCGAGCCGCTCCCCAACGCCATGTTCAACGTCGAGCTCGAGAACGGGCACACCATCCTGTGCACGATCTCGGGCAAGATCCGGATGAACTACATCCGCATCTTGCCGGGTGACAAGGTCGTCGTGGAGATCTCCCCGTACGACCTCACCAGGGGGCGCATCACCTACCGCTACAAGTAGGGCCCCGGGGCACAAGCCCCGAACGCAGCCGAGAGAAAACGCCAGCGGCTG
>CACZNT010000119.1 GCA_902782635.1 uncultured Coriobacteriaceae bacterium | reverse complement strand
GGTTGCGCCCGTAGAGCACGTCGAGCACGCGCACGCTCTGGACGTTGTGGAAGAACCAACGCCCCGTGCGCTCGTGGTAGCGCTTGTTGAGGAAGCGCTCGCCCGCGTGGCCGAAGGGCGTGTGGCCGATGTCGTGGCCCATGGCGATGGCCTCGATGAGGTCGAGGTTGAGGCCCAGTGAGCGTCCGATGTCCACCGCCACGCGGTCGACGAGCTGCACGTGCAGCCCGCGGCGCGTGATGTCGTCGTTGGAGTGGAACGACAGCACCTGCGTCTTTCCCGCCAGCCGGTTGTAGGCGGGGATGTGCAGGATCTTGTCGACGTCACGCGAGAACGACGGGCGCAGGGGCGTCTCGGAATCGCGCTCCGAGCTCCGGCGGATGGCGGCGGCGTTCGGGGTGGCGTAGGGACTCTGCTCGTTCGACGCGCGCATGGCCATGACCTGCCGGGAGACCTCCGGCGAGAGGTCGAGCGGAAGATCCGGGGCGAGACGATTCGTGGGCATGTTTTCCGACATTGACCCTCCTAATTATCGGTTTGCGAGATAGCAGACGTCGGGGCGCTGCGAGATGGTGAATCCGAACTTGGTCTGCAGGCGGATCGACTCTTCGTTGTCGTCGAAGATCTGGCACCAGGGCGTCCAGCCGCGCTTGAGGTGCTCGCGCACCTTGGCCGACGTAAGGTCGAGGCCCCACCCCTGATGCCGGTACTCGTCGATGACCTCGAGCATGCCGATGGAGCCCTCGCTGTGCTCGCCGATGAACCCTGCGAGCTCGGCCGTGACCGGGTCGAAGCCGCCGAGGATCTTGCCCTCCTGGAGCATGCGCCTGAACGCCGAGCGCTCGTAGAACTCGGGGTGGCTGTAATGGCGGATCACGTCGTCGAGGTACGAGGCGTCGAGCGGGATGACGGGATGGTCGGCGCCCGATTTGGGGACGTCGTCCTCCTCGTACCAGCAGATGTAATAGCGCTCCCCCACCGCGAGCCCCGTGGCCGCGGACACGGCCTCGACGAGCTCGTCACCCGCGACCTCGACGTTCGGGGAGCAGAGCAGGTGCCGCGCGCAGGCCACGCCGAGCTCGATGTCGGTTGCCCAGAGGCTATTCGACCCCTCCCGGGGGTATGCGATGAGAACCGCATGGTCGGAGACGTAGCGGAGCTCGCCCTTCTCGCGACGAACCGCCTCGAGGATGGGGATGGTGTGCTCGAGGTCGTCGTTGAGGACCTCGAGTGCCAGCTCGACGCGCTCCTCGGGCGTGAGGCCGTCGTCGGGCGCGGCGTCCGTGAGGACGGCAGGGACGGGTTCGGGTTCGGGTTCGGGTTCGGGTTCGGGTTCGGGGAGGTCCTTCGACTCCGCGCCTTCGGCGCTGCGCTCAGGACGACACTCAGGGCCATCGTCGGCGCTGCGCTCAGGACGACACGGGGGCTCATGCGGGATCAGCGCGGCAAGCCCCTCGGCTATCCGCGCATGGCCCTCCGCATTGGGATGCTCCACGCCATCTGCCAGGACATCTCCCGCCAACGGCAGCAGCTCAGCCCCGTCGACCACCACCATCTGCCGATGCCCTCGCACGGCACGATGAATCATCTGCGGCAGCTCCGCATAGCAGCTCTGCGGATTCGTCGGCCATCCGGACTCGTCATGCGGGGTGGGCGTGACGACGAGCGTGCCGACATTCGGCCAGCGACTGCCGACCTCCGCGAGCAGGCTCTCGACATCGGATTCCGCCTCGAGGGCGCTGCAGGCCTCATAGCGCAGATTGGCCCCAAGCGCGACGATGATGATGCTCGGGCGCGCCACGCGCGCCACGTCGCGCAGCATCCCCGGCTGGAACACCTGCCCGCCAACACCTTGGTTGAGCAGGTCGAAGCCCAGCTCGTCGGCCAGACGCGACGGCCAGGCATGGGCCGGGTCGTCTGCGACGAAGCCCTGCGCAATGGAATCGCCCAGAACGAGCATTTGCGGACGGATGCCCACGGGCTGCATGAACGTGCCGTCGCAGAAGACCTCGCGGATGAGGCAGCCTCGCATGCACGGCAGCCAGATGCGCACGCGGTGCAGCTCGCCCGACCCGAAGAGGGTGGGCTGCTCGCTCGCGCCCGCACCCGCGGAATGCGGCAGCTCGACGATGATGACGGAGGGCCCGGGAGCCAGAACCTCGGGAAAGACGGGCCCGCTGTGGACGCCGTCGACATCCACCGAGACCCCGTCGTGGGCCACGCGCTCGTCACCATCGACGAGCGCAAGCGACGATGCCGTACCGGAGGGTTCGCGATCGAGGCGAATCTCGAGCGCCAGCGTATGGGCGTCGGTCTCGAGCTCGAGCGTGATACCCGCCGTGCAGGCCGCCATCTGGCGGAAGAGGCCGGGATGCCAGGCCTCGCTCGAGGTGAGCGCGCGCTCCTGCTCGGCGGTGAAGCGCCACGGCCTGCGCCATCCGCCCTGCTCAACGGTAGTGCGCACGGCACCATGCAGCAAGGTGGAGGCAAGCGCGCGCGAGAGCGCGGCGCGCCCGGCATCGTCTGTCATGAGGTCGCGAAGCGGCATGGCATGCTCCCTTCCCCGCCCATTCTCGCACGAATGCGGCGGATGCGAGCACGCAAAACCCAATCGCGTCCCCCGGCGCGGCCGACCGCACCGCGCATCAGCCGGCTGCTACGCGAATCACGAGCTGCCCTGCGCCTTCGCGCGGATCTCGTCCAGCCAGCGGAGCCGCTCCTTGAACGCGCCCTCGCGCCCCTCCTCCGTCGGCACGTAATAGCGCGTCCCGACAAGGGAATCGGGCAGGCACTGCATGTCTGCCGCCACCTTGTCCTGCTCGTAGTGGGCAAGGCGATACCCGTCGCCGTAGCCCAGGTCCTTCATGAGGCACGTCGGCGCATTGCGGATCACCAGCGGTACCGGCTCGGCGATGGTGTGCAGGGCGTCGCGCTTGGCGTGCTCGTAGGCCAGGTAGGAGCTGTTGGACTTCGGCGCAAGCGAGAGGTAGATCACCGCCTCGGCCAGGTGCACAGAGCACTCGGGCATGCCGATGAAGTGGCAGGCGTGGAAGGCGTTGACGGCGACGTTCAGGGCCCCTGTATCCGCGAGCCCGATGTCCTCGGCGGCGAAGCGCGTGATGCGCCGCGCGACGTAGAGCGGATCCTCCCCTGCCTCGAGCATGCGGGCGAGCCAGTACACGGCGGCATCCGGATCGGAGTTGCGCATCGACTTGTGGAGCGCCGAGATGATGTTGTAGTGCTCGTCGCCGAGCTTGTCGTAGAGGAGGCTCCGCTGCGAGGTGCACTGCTCCACCGTCTCCGGGGTCACGGAGACGACCCCCTCCTGCTC
>CACZNT010000118.1 GCA_902782635.1 uncultured Coriobacteriaceae bacterium | reverse complement strand
GAAGGCGAGGAAGAAGGGCGTGAAGGGAGCGAAGAGCGTTGCTGCCTAGGCTAGCCCCTTGTCACACAAACTACCGAAGCCTCAAAATTTTGCTAGCCGAGGAAGCGGACCTCCGGCTGCAGGCGGACGCCGAACTGCCGCTCCACCTCGTCCTGCACGTGCTCGATCACGGCATGAACGTCGGCTGCGGTGGCGTCGCCGAGGTTCACCACGAAGCCCGCATGCTTCTCGGACACGGCAGCTCCGCCCACCTGGTAGCCCTTGAGGCCAGCGTCGGTGATGAGCTTGCCCGCGAAGTACCCCTCAGGGCGCTTGAAGGTGGAACCGGCGCTTGCGAGCTCGAGCGGCTGCTTCGCCTCGCGCTGCGCCGTGAGGTCGTCCATCTTGGCGCGGATCTCGGCCGCATCTCCCGGCGCGAGGGCAAAGCTCGCCGAGAGCACCACCAGCCCCTCGTCGGCGATCCGGCTGTGGCGATATCCCAGGTCGAGCTCATCGACGCCCAGCGTGGAGCGCTCCCCCGTCGACGGGTCGAGCACCTCGACGCTGTCGAGCACGTCGGCGATGCAGCCGTCGTAGGCGCCAGCGTTCATGAAGCACGCGCCGCCAATCGACCCGGGGATCCCGCAGGCAAACTCCAGGCCGGAGAGCCCGCATTCCGCGGCGAGCTCGGAGGCGTCCTTGAGGGTGGCGCCGGCGCCGCAGACGAGCGTCTCGCCCTCCACGCGCAGCTCGTCGAGGCCCTCGGTGAGGGAGATGATGACGCCGCGGTAGCCCTCGTCGGCCACGAGCAGGTCGCTTCCGCATCCCAGGACGAAGTGCGGCACGCCGGCATCGACGCAGGCCTCGAGCGCCGCGGCCACCGAGTCGGCATCGCACGGCATGACGAACACGTCCGCAGGCCCTCCCACGCGGAAGGTCGTGTGCTCCGCCATGGGCTCATCGCGGCGAACGGCATCCACGCCCAAGAGCTCCTCCAGGCGCTCAGCCAGCTTATATGCTACCTCCGGACTAGCCATTTGACCCCCATCGCCGCCCATGTGACAAATGCACGCTTGCCAAAGTCGCGTTATATGCTACCTTACAGACACAGTTTCAGGGCGGGGTGAAAGTCCCCACTGGCGGTGACGGGAAGGCCCGAAGTCCGCGACCCGCGCAAAGGCGGCTGATCCGGTGAGAGTCCGGAACCAACGGTTACAGTCCGGATGGAAGAAACGGAGGCCATCATGGCAACCCAAATCGCGTCCGCACGTCACGACTCCCACTCCACCACGGCCCAGGGCAGCGGCTGGTCCACCAAGCGCATCGCCATCACGGCGCTGTTCTGCGCGGTTGCGGCGGTGGCCACGCTGTTCATCGAGTTTCCGCTGCTCCCGGGGGTGACCTTCCTCAAGTACGACCCCTCGGCCATCGTGGCGCTCATCGCCGGCTTCGCCTTCGGCCCCGCCACGGGCGCCGTCGTGAGCATCATCCCCTACCTCCCGCACATCGCCACCTCGGGCGGCATCTACGGCATGGTGATGGCCATCATCGCGACGCTCTCGCTGGTGCTGCCGGCGTCGCTGGTCTACCAGCGCAACACCACCATGCAGGGCGCCATCGTCGGCCTCGTCATCGGCGCCATCGTGAGCATCGCCTGCACCATCGTCGCCAACCTCTTCATCACGCCCATCTTCATGGGCGCTCCGCGCGAGGCCGTCGTCGACATGATCGTGCCCACGCTCCTGCCCTTCAACCTCATCAAGGTGGCCATCAACTGCATCGCCACCGCCTTGGTGTACAAGCCCGTCGCCAAAGCGCTGGGCAACTAGGCGCCACGCAAACGAGGGCACATGGGGCAAGCGCACGCAGCAGAGGGCAACGCCCGGGCGGGCGACCAGCTGGCAGGGCGCCAGGTGGTGGCCCGCCTCGAGCACGTCGCCCTCGCCTATGAGAATGGCGTCCAGGCGCTCGAGGACGTCACGCTCGAGGTCGAGCGTGGCGAGCGCATCGCGGTGCTGGGCGCCAACGGAAGCGGAAAGTCGACGCTGGCATCGGTGATCTGCGGCCTGCTCGCCCCCGATGCGGGCACGGTCGAGCTCCTGGGCGAGCGGGTCTTCGACGCAGGCCGCGAGGCCCCCATCGACTTCGATGCCTATCGCCGGGTGCGACGCGACCTCGGCCTCGTCTTCCAGAGCCCCGACGACCAGATCGTCACCACCGTCGTGGAGGAGGACGTGGCCTTCGGCCCGGAGAACCTGGGCCTTCCGAGCGACGAGATCGAGCGGCGCGTCCGGCGCGAGATCCGGCGCGTCGCCATGGACGCCTATGCCAAGGCCGACCCCACCAAGCTCTCCGGCGGCCAAAAGCAGCGCGTCGCCATCGCGGGCGCCCTGGCCATGGAGCCGAGGATCCTCGTGCTCGACGAGCCGGGCTCGCTCCTGGACGTGCGCGGGCGCGAGGCCATCCTGCGCGTGATGGGGCGCCTGCGCGACAGCGGCACCACCATCGTGCACGTGACGCACTTCATGGAGGAGGCCCTCGAGGCGAGCCGCGTCATTGTGCTCGACCACGGACGGGTGGCTCTCGACGGCACGCCAGACGAGGTGTTCTCCCAGCCGGAGCTCGTCAGGGAGCTGGGGCTCGAGCTGCCCTTCGACGCGCGCCTCAAGCAGGCGCTTGCCGACGCGCCCGAGAGCTGCCCGATCTATGCCGGCCCGGCCGCAGGCGAGCGCGCCAGCTCGCTCGAGGTGAGCCATGTGAGCTACTCCTACCGCGGGCGCGACGCCCGCCGCGCGCTCGACGACGTGAGCTTCGCCGTCCCGGCGTCATCCACCTGCGCGATCATCGGCCAGACGGGCTCGGGCAAGTCGACGCTCCTGCGCCTGCTCTGCGCGCTCGAGCTGCCCGACGCGGGGCGCGTCATCGTGGAGGGCATCGACACCAGCTCGAAGCGCGAGCGCCGCAGCCTCCACGGGCGCGTGGGCTACGTGATGCAGCATGCCGAGCGCCAGCTCTTCGCCGAGACGGTGATGGAGGACGTCGCCTACGGCCCCGCCAACATGGGGATGTCCGGCGACGAGCTCCGAAGCTGCTGCGAGCGCGCCCTCGAGACCGTGGGGCTCTCCGAGCTCGCGCACGTCTCCCCCTTCGAGCTCTCGGGGGGTCAGCAGCGCCTCTGCGCCATCGCCGGCGTGCTGGCGATGAGCCCCTCGGTGCTCGTGCTCGACGAGCCCACCGCGGGACTCGACCCGCGCGGCCGCGCGGACCTGCGCTGCATCATCGACGCCATCGCCGGGCAGGGCGTCACCGTGGTCACCGTCACCCACTCCATGGGCGAGGCCGCCCACTACGACCAGGTGATCGTGCTCAACGAATCGCGCATCTGGATGACGGGATCGCCGCAGGAGGTGTTCTCGCGGGCCAACGAGGGGCCGCTGCGCGACATCGGCCTGGGACTTCCCCCGGCGCTGCGCTGGGCGCTCGTCGCAGAGTGCGAGGCGGGCGTCGACCTGGGCGAGCCGCTCACGATCGACGCGCTCGTCAACGCCATCCGCAGCTGCCCGGAGCACGATGCCCCCGCTCTGGGACGCCTCCTCCAGCGGGAGGTGAGGGTCTAGTGGCACTCCGACTCACCCTGGGCCAGTACTACGCGGCCTCCTCCCCCATCCACCGCCTCGACCCGCGCGTCAAGGTCGTCGCCGCGCTGGCCATCATGCTCGCCCAGTTCTTCATCCGGACGCCGCTGCAGCTGGCCATAGGCTTTGCCGGCATGATCGGCGTGCTCGCGCTCTCGCGCATACCCGTCGGCAAGATCTTCGAGGCCCTGCGGCCGGTGGTGGTCGTCCTTCTGGTGCTGGGAATCTTCAACCTGCTCTTCAACCGCTCGGGCGACACCCTCGCCCAGCTCGGCCCCCTCGCCATCACCACGGGAGGCGTCCAGGCGGCGTTTTTGTTCTCGCTGAGGCTCGTCGTGGGCGTGCTCGCGGGGCTCGTGATGCTGCTCACCACCACGCCCACCCAGCTCACCGACGCGTTCGACTCGCTGCTCTCGCCCCTCTCGGCCCTGGGCCTTCCCGGCCATGAACTGGCGATGGTGTTCTCGCTCATGCTGCGCTTCATCCCCACGCTGGCCGACGAGGCCCGCGCCGTGATAGATGCGCAGACGGCGCGCGGCGGGGCGCTGGCCGAGGGCTCGCTCGCCCACCGCGTGAGGTCGGTCGTCCCCATCCTCGTGGCCCTGCTAGCCAGCTCGCTCCACCATGCGAGCAACCTCTCGCGCGCGCTCGACGCCCGCTGCTACGAGGGCGGTGCCACGCGAAGCCACTGGCATCCCCTCAAGCTGGGATGGCAGGATGGCGTGGCTGCGCTTGCGACGGCGGCCTTCGTCGCCGCCATCATCCTCGCCTGAAACGTGACACTTGGGGACTGTCCCCAAGTGTCACGCTTGCTGTCAGGCGAGACCCTCCTCCACCTCGTCGCGGGCGAGCTCGATCCGCTCGTGGCAAAACACCGAGCTCAGCTGCACCGACTTGAAGCGGAAGCTGAAGTAGGGGCACTTGCACAAAAGCAGGTAGTAGATGTTGAGCCCCGAGCCATGCAGAGTCTCGAAGTTGCCCTGCCCCTTCGCGATGATCACGTCGGCCTCCCGCACCATGCGCGCCGACTCCTCGGTCATCATGTGCAGGCTCGTCCCCAGGATGTCGGTGCCGTTGCCGATGACGTCGAATTCCTCGGTCATCCCGATCTGCTCGGCGTCGAACATCGTCACGTCGTTCATGACCTCCTCGCCGCGCACGATCACCTGGATGTGCACCTGCGGGTAGTGCCGGCGGATCTGCCTCAGGAAGATGAGGTCGCAGACGATCTCGCCGCAGTTGTCGGGCGTGTAGACGATGCGCTCGGCGCGCGTGAGGTCGTCGCGCAACGCCCCGTAGAGCTCTTCGTCCACCTCCCAGTCCTCGAAGCTCTCGAGCAGCTCGAGCAGCTCCTCGTCGTGCAGCTCCGGCATCGTCACACTGTCGATGTAGTTGCCCGCCTGTGCCAGCTTGAGCGCCGAGAGTAGCGGGTCGGCCGCGGCCTCGACGCGCTCCGTGAGGCCGGGCTCCAGGCGCATCATCATCTCGTTGAAATGCGCCTTGAGGGGCTTCAGCGACTCCGGATCGCCCTTGTGGTAGGCCCCCTCGAACACATCCATGCAGCGGCTGATGTACTCGGGCGGGTTGTCGAGGCGCTCGTAGCGCAGGATCTGCCGAACCTCCTCGATGTAGGCCTCGCGCTCGCTCTCGTCATCGAGCTTGCGTGCGCGCCGCATCTCGCGGTCGTACAGGCAGATGACGCAGGCTGGCAGCAGTTTCATGTGTGCTCTCCTTTGAGAAGAGGCTCCCCGCATGCGGGGAGCCTCCGCGCGTATGGCCTCGTACCCGCAGGCCCTACTTCATGAGCCCGTTGAGGATCTCGACGATCTCGGCCGGGTCATCGGACCTGTCGAGCTTGCCCATCGTCTCCGAATCGACGATGCCGCCGATCAGCGCGCCCAGCGTGTCGAGCTGCGCCTGCGGATCCATGATTCCGAGGACGAAGGCGAAGCGCACGCCCACCTTGAGGTCGGGGTCACCCATGTGGGAGTACACGAGCGGCTCGTTCAGGCGGACGAAGGCGATGAACACCTCGTTCACGTGCTTGACGTCGGTGTGGGGAATCGCGACGCCGTACACCTCGGTCTGAAGGCCAGTGGGGAAATCGCGCTCCCTCGCCATGAGGGCATCGGCGAACGTGTCCTTCACGAGACCCTTCTCGTAGAGGATGGCGCCCATCTCGGCGTAGAAGGCCTCCTGCGAGGGATACGTGGCGTCCAGAAAGACGAGGTCCTCTCTGAAGACTCCCATGGCTAACCTCCCTGAGCGATCGCGACGATCTGGTTGAACATCTCGTCCGTCCCGAGGTAGGCGTAGAGCAGCCCCAGCCCCTGGACGAGCGGGAGGTCGCAGTTCAGGTCGCCCGTGCCGATCTTGACGGCCAGGTCGCAGCTGTCCTCGTACCCGTGGAGGTCGTCGGACTCGAACAGGTCGTGGATCACGACCTCGGCGTCGATGCCGCGCTCCTTGAGGCCCTTGACCAACGTCTCCTTGCAGGCCTCCGCCTTGGCGCCCTTGGTGGCGCTGGCGAGCAGAATCTTGACCGTGCCCATGGCAGACCCCGCCTAGACCTCGTCGGGGATGACCAGGTTGCCGGTCTTCTCGCGCTCGACGGCCTCCTTGAGGATGGCCTCGGTGGAGCGGGTGCCGATGCGGATGGCGCCCGTCGCCATGACGGCCAGCGAGTCGTCCAGCGTGCGGATGCCGCCGGCGGCCTTGACCTGCATCTCGGGCTTGGTGTGCGCGCGCATGAGCTTGAGGTCGTGGATGGTGGAGCCGCTGGGGGCATAGCCCGTGGAGGTCTTGGTGAAGTCGGCGCCGGCGCGCTCGCAGATCTCGCAGGCCTTGATCTTCTGCTCGTCGGTGAGGAAGGCGTTCTCGAGGATCACCTTGCACTTGATGCCGCCCTCATGGGCTGCGTCGCACACGGCCTTGATGTCCTTCTCGACGTAGTCGTAGTCGCCGGAGAGCAGGCGGCCGATGTTGAGGACCATGTCCACTTCCTCGGCGCCCTTCTCGATGGCGTCCTTGGTCTCGAAGACCTTCGACTCGGTGGTGGCGGTGCCATGCGGGAAGCCGATGACGGTGGTGATGATGATGTCGGTGTCGGCGAGCGGCTCCTTGACGAGCTCGATGTCGGAGGGGCGTACGCACACGGAGATGCAGTTGTACTTCTTGGCCATCTCGACGCAGTCGAGCGTGTCCTGGATGGTCAGCTGGGGCTGCAGGTTGGAGTGGTCCATCGTGTTGGCGATGTCCTGGACGGTGACAGGGCCGGAGAACTTGTACTCATACTCACGATGCTTGGTATTCACGATGCAACGACCTTTCTCCTCAAGAGAGTTACGAAAAACGAAGTGCAATAGAAGCAGGGCGCCCCGCGGGACGCCCTGCCTTGTCGAAGCCTGTTAGCCGGCGATGAGAGTGGCCAGCCAGACGAATATCGTCGTGACGATGTTCGCGCGGTCCAAGTTGCCGATCATCGCGGCGCCCTCCGGGAACTCGAAGCCGACGGCAGCGGCCATCGGGGTCTGGATGGGGCCGAGATAGGAGGCCATGTAGAGCACCAGCGCCATGACGACGGTGCCGATGATGAGGGAGCGAACGATGTCGCCCTTGCACATGGCGGTGAACAGGGAAACGATGTACGGAATGACGGCGAGGTCCGCAAACGGGAGGATGCGGTTGCCGGGCAGAACGACGGCCAGCAGGATGGTGATGGGCACCAGCAGCAGGCCGACGGCGGTGACGCTCGGGTCGCCGAGGGCGACGGCGGCGTCGAGGCCGATGTAGATCTCACGGCCGGCGAAGCGCTTGCTCATGAGCTCGCGGGCGGCCTCGGAGATGGGCATGAGGCCCTCCATGAGGACGGCGACCATCCTGGGCATGAGGTGCATGAACGCGGCCAGGCCGATTCCGGTCTGGAGGATGACCTCGGGGGCGGCGCCGGCGAGAACGCCGAGCACCAGGCCGATGATGAGGCCCATCATCATGGGCTCGCCGAAGAGGCCGAACCTCTTGCGGATGTCCTCAGCATTGACGTTGATGTCCTTGAGTCCGGGAATGTGGTCGGTCAGCCACACCAGCGGGATGACGACCGGCAGCATGCCGAGGGCGGTCCAGTGCGGGAACGAGATGCCCGGCATCATGTAGAACTCTTCGATGTAGTGGGCGGTGACGTCGGCCAGCACGTAGGCCAGGGCGCCGGCGATGCCCGCGGCGACGAGGCCGAGGACGGTGTTGCCGGTGACGGTGGCGACAGCGGCGCCGATGAAGGCGAACTGCCAGTAGTTCCAAATGTCAACGTCCATCGTCTTGGTGAGGCCAACGGCCAGCATGGCGATGTTGATGACGAGGCAGATGGGGATGACGAGGCCTGCGAACGACCAGCCCCAGGTGATGGCGGACATGGCCGGCCAGCCCACGTCGACGATATCGAAGGAGAGGCCGAGGCGCTCGATCATCTGCTGTGCCACGGGGGCAAGGTTATCGGACAGAAGGCCCGTCATCAGGAAGATGCCGGTGAAGCCAACGCCGATGGTGACGCCTGCGCGGAACGACTTCGCAGGGCCAGCTCCCAGGATGAGACCCAGGATGAAGATGATGACGGGCAGCATTACGGTTGCGCCCGCATCCAGGATGAACTGAAGTATGAACATGGATTCCTCCTCTTGATGCGCGCTTTGCGCCTAGGGAACCTTGTGACCCTTCACGGCGGTCCAGACCATGAACCACTGCTCGGGCGTGAGACGGTACTTGAGCGCCTTGACCGGACGCTCTGCCAGACCGATCTCGCCGGAGCCCGTGATGGGGATGAAGCCCGCGGGGTGCGAGAAGAGCCATGCGAAGGCCACCTCGTCGATGTCCTCCGCGCCGATCTCCTCGCGGATCTCCTCGAGCGTCGCCCTCAGGCGCACCTCCTCCTCGCCCTCGCCGATGAAGATGCGACCACCTGCGAGCGGCGACCAGAGCATGGGGTGGATCCTCTTCTCCATGCACTGGTTGACCACGCCGTTCTCGAGGTTTTCCATCCTCAGGCATGACAGCTCCACCTGGTTGGTGACGAGCGGCACGTTGACGTAGGACTCCAGGAGGCTGAACTGATCGGGCAGGTGGTTCGAGACGCCAAAGGTGCGAACCTTGCCCTCAGCCAGGAGCTCGTCGAATGCCTGAGCGATCTCTTCCATGTCGGCAAACGGACTCGGGCGGTGAAGGAGCAGCGTGTCGATGTGGTCGACGCCCAACTTCTTGATGGAGCGCTCGACCTGGGCCTTTATGTACTTGGTGCTGTAGTCGTAGTACTTGACGCGGGCATTCTCGCCCGGCCACACATCGGGGAACTCGCCCTTGTAGCGCAGACCGCACTTGGTGACGATCTGCATCTTGTCCCGAAGGTCAGGGCGCTTCCGGATGGCATCACCGAACATCTCCTCGGCCTGGTAGTCGCCGTAGATGTCCGCATGGTCCATCGTGGTGATCCCGATGTCGAGGCATTCCTCGAGGAACTTGATCAGCTGATCGGTATCAAGCCCCCAGTCGAGAAGGCGCCAGAATCCCAGGACGACCCTGGAAAACTTGAGCCCCTCTGCCATCTGTACGTATTCCACTTGCATCCTCCCTGATGATGACGTGAGCGGTTACAGATCGAGCTTCGAGGCTGCCTCCAGAATCTGCGCGTCCGTCGCCTCGGTGCCAACGCCAGTGAGATAGCTGATGGCGAAGACGGTGGGCGTGCCAGTCTCGGGACAACGCGTGCTGGCCACGATCAGGTCGTAGTCGCTGGCGATTCCCTCAACCTCGGTGACCTTGCGCTGCTCGACCTTGGCCATATAACCATTGGCCTCGAGAAGGTCCTTGACCTTCGAGCCGACGACGGTGCTCGTGGCAACGCCCGAACCGCAGGCCACCAGTACGCGAATCTCCTTCATGTCAAACCTCCCTTCGCGTGCGCTCGTCAACTGATAATGCATCACAATTCTACCTGTACAACTTGTCCACACACAAGTGGTTTCCAATGGAATTCTATTTCCCAAAACGCCAGTTGTCGCTAGGTTTTGCGCTATATATGGCGCTTCGGCCGCGTGTGAACGTTCTCACATTTCTGCTCGAGGCCCTTCACATTTCCTACATGCCTCCTCCACAACTCCCCTCCGGCATGACACTTGGGGGCAGTCCCCTCTGTCACGTTTCGTGACACGTGGGGACAGTCCCCAAACTGTCATGTTTGTGGGAATCAGCGCGCCCACATGCGCTTGCCTATACTTATATGGTTGACCCGCAATCGAAAGGGATTCCCATGCCTGAATCGCGCACGCGCACCATCCTCGTCACCGGCGGCGCCGGCTTCATCGGAAGCCACACCGTCGTCGAGCTCCTGCAGGACGGCTTCGAGGTCGTCGTCGTCGACGACCTCTCCAATTCGTCGCCCAAGGCGCTCGATCGCATCTGCCAGATCGTGGGCGAGACGGCTGCCAAGCGCCTCTCCTTCTGCCAGGCCGACGTTGCGGATGCCGATGCCCTCGACCAGATCTTCGAGGACCACGACATCGACGCCGTCATCCACTTCGCCGGCTTCAAGGCCGTCGGCGAGAGCGTGGAGAAGCCCATCGAGTACTACTCCAACAACATTGGCAACACCCTGGTGCTGCTCGACGCCATGCGCTCGCACGGCTGCACCTCCATCATCTTCTCGAGCTCGGCCACGGTCTACGGCGACCCGGACGAGCTCCCGCTCACCGAGGCGTCCCCCAAGAAGCCGGCCACCAACCCCTACGGCTGGACCAAGTGGATGATCGAGCAGATCCTGATGGACGTGGCCAAGGCCGACCCCAGCTGGAACGTCGTGCTGCTGCGCTACTTCAACCCCATCGGCGCCCACGAGAGCGGTCTCATCGGCGAGGACCCCAAGGGCATCCCCAACAACCTGCTCCCCTACGTCGCGCAGGTGGCCGTGGGCAGGCGCGAGTGCGTCCACGTCTTCGGCGACGACTACGACACGCCCGACGGCACCGGCGTGCGCGACTACATCCACGTCGTCGACCTCGCGCGCGGCCATGTGGCGGCGCTGCGCTGGATGGACGGCAAGTCCGGCTGCGAGGTGTTCAACCTGGGCACGGGCACGGGGACGAGCGTCCTCGAGATCGTCTCTGCCTTCTCGAAGGCGTGCGGGCGCGAGCTGCCCTACGTGGTGGAGCCGAGGCGCGCAGGCGACGTGACGGCAAACTACGCCGACTGTGCCAAGGCGAAGGACCTCCTGGGCTGGGTTGCCGAGCGCGACATCGCCGACATGTGCCGCGACTCCTGGAATTGGCAGTCGCACAATCCGGAGGGTTACGGTGAGTGAGGCCTCCGCGACATTCGTCGCCTACCTGTCGAAGCGCCGTCCGCTGGTCGAGCGCTGGATAGAAGAGCACGCCTGGGTGCCCTCCGGCAGTGGCGCGGACGACCTCACCCGCTACCTCTACGGGCCGCTCAGCCGCTTCAACGCCGGCGCGGGCAAGCGCGTGCGGCCGGTGCTCACCCTCCTGGGCTGCGAGGCCGTGGGCGGCAATCCCGAGCAGGCGCTCGCCGCCGGCTGCGCCGTCGAGCTCTTCCAGAGCGCGGCGCTCATCCACGATGACATCGCCGACGCGAGCACGACACGGCGCGGCGAGCCCTGCATGCACCTGGCCGAGGGCCTGGGAATCGCCGTGAATGCCGGCGACGGCGCGCTCGTCCAGGCGTCGGAGGCGCTCCTCGCGGAGGAGTCGCTCGCCCCCGAGGTGCGCCTCGCGCTCATGCACGAGATGCTCGAGATGCAGCGGCGCACCCTGGAGGGCCAGGCGCTCGACTTGGGCTGGACGCGCGACGGGCGCTGGGACCTGACGCCGGAGGACTACTTCCTCATGGCATCGTCCAAGACGGCGTACTACTCCGCCTCGGCTCCGCTCGTGCTCGGCGCGACCTGCGCGGGCGCCTCCGAGGAGCAGATCGGCGCGCTGCGCAGCTTCGGCATGGACGCGGGCCTCGCCTTCCAGATTGCCGACGACCTCCTCAACCTCGTCGGCGACGCCGAGGCGCAGGGCAAGGACTTCCGCTCCGACATCACGGAGGGCAAGCGCACCCTCATCGCCACCTGGGCGCTCGCCCAGCTGGACGCGCCCGCGGCCGACGAGCTGCGCTCGCTGCTCGCAGGCCACGTCACCGATGCCGCGTCGCTCGACCGGGCCATCGAGCTCATGGAGGGCTGCGGCTCGCTCGAGCATGCGCGCCAGGTTGCGAACGAGCTCGTGGACAATGCCGTCGCTCGTCTAGATTCCGTCGAGCTTGACGGCGAGGCCCATGAGGCCCTCGTTTCTATGGCACACTTCTTCGTGGAGCGCGCAAGCTAGCGCGCAAGGAGGACAGATGGATCCCATTAGAGAAGGTGCCACGGGAGCCGCGGTCGAGGACATCCACGAACGACTCGCATCCCTTGGCTACGACATAGACGAGGCCGAGCGCTCGCAGGGCGCCTTCGGCCCCACCACGACGGCGGCCGTTGCGCGCTTCCGCGTGGAGCACGAGCTCCCCTTTGGCCCCGAGGTAGACTCCGCCACCTGGGCGGCCCTGGTGGACGAAGGCTACAACCTGGGCGACCGCACGCTCTACCTGCGCCTCCCCAATTTCCATGGCCACGACGTGCGCACCCTGCAGCATCGCCTCAATATCCTCGGCTTCTCCTGCGGCGTCGAGGACGGCTACTACGGCGTCCACACCGAGGCGGCCGTGAAGCAATTCCAGGAGAACGTCGGCGTGATGGCCGACGGCATGGCCTTCCAGGACACCATCGACGCCATCGACCGCCTGCACCACGTGTGGAACGGCAAGCCGGCAGACGGCCCCCACCCCATGGGCGGCATGGGATTTGCCCGCGCGGCGAGCGTCCTCGACGAGCTGGAGCTGGCGCTCACCGGCGAGGACCCCATCTCGCGCAACGTGGCAGCCCGCGTGGCGAACCTTGCCGGCGCCACCAACGAGCAGGCCGGCATCGCGCTCGTCGACTCCCCCCAGGACAGCGAGGTGGCGGGGCGCACCTGCCTGGTGCTGAGCTGCTCGCCGATGCCCAAGGGCTCCAAGATTTCCAACGTCATGGTCGACGATTCCGACACGCTGCCCAAGCGCATCCGCACCGCCTGCGAGGGCTCGCGTTCCCGGCAGCCCCTCGTCCGACTGGAGCTCGCCATCGCCCAGGGACGCGACGAGGCGTTCACCGTGAGCGACGCCCA
The DNA here is from genome assembly GCA_902782635.1 of uncultured Coriobacteriaceae bacterium. Taxonomy (GTDB): domain Bacteria; phylum Actinomycetota; class Coriobacteriia; order Coriobacteriales; family Atopobiaceae; genus CACZNT01. The sequence goes on along the minus strand of CACZNT010000118.1, from coordinate 3,168 downwards.
GATGATCGCCGTGCGCCTGCTCGACGCCATTTGCGCCGCCTTTGCCGACTAGCGCAAGCTGCTAAGATGGTTCCGCACTGGGGTATCGTCCAATGGTTAGGACATCGGTTTTTGGTGCCGAGTATGAGGGTTCGAATCCTTCTACCCCAGCCAACGCTCGTCCGGCCCCGTCCGCGGGGCCTTTTTCTTCCCCGCAACACCTGACAAAGGGGACAGGTCTTGTATGCAGCATGTGACAGATGGGGACTGTCCCCATCTGTCACGCCGACGCGCGCCGGAGATTGGATTACACTCTTCTCACCAGCAAAACCCCAGCCATGGAGCATGCCATGATCGCAGAGATACTCGCCCGCTACATCCTCTCCCTCTCAGGGAACCCCGCCGTCACCACCTCGCTGAGTGTGGTGCTCTCCCTGCTCGCCCTGGTGCTGACCATCCTCGCCATCGCGGGCTACTGGAAGATCTTCGAGAAGGCGGGCCGCCCCGGCTGGTTTGCCGTCATCCCCTACCTCAACGAGCACGAGCGCTACAACATCGCCTGGCCCAGCCAGATATGGCTCTTCTGGGTGTACCTGCTGCTCAACGTCGCCGAGGCGGTGTTCTCCGGCGGCACCTTCCAGGCAAACGCGATCCTCACCAACATCCTCTTCTGCCTCTGGATGATCGTCCGCTTCCCCCTGTGCATCGCGCTGGCCAAGAGCTTCGGCAAGTCCAACGCCTTCGGCATCGGCCTGTGGCTCGCCGACTTCGTCTTCGCCCCGATGCTGGGCTTCGGGCCGGATGCCTACAAGGGGCCTGCCACGGGCGTCGCGCGCGCGTCCTTCGTGCCCGTCGCGACCGATCTCGAGGGCGAGCTCGAGGGTGACGTTGCCAACATCGTCACCCCCTTCCCCGAGGCAGACGCCATCGTGGTGGAAGGTGCGCAAGACGGGTCGTTCGAGGCTTCCGTCGAGGCAGCCTTCGAGCCGGCTGAGCCCGTGGTGGCCGAGGCGGCCTTCGAGCCGGTCGAGCCGGTGGTGGCCGAGGCTCCCGCTGAGGCCGACATCCCTGCGTCCGCCGATGCCTTCGAGCCGCTCGTCATCCCCGACGGGGCCGTCATCTCCACCGACCTGCGCGAAGCGCCCGCGGACTACGATGCCGCTGCCGAGCTCGTGGCCGAGGATGCGGACGCCACCATCGCCGCCGAGCCCGTTGACGCCGATGCAACCATCATTGCCGAAGCGTCAATCTTCCAGCTCGACGAGGAGCGCATCGACGCCTCGACCGAGTAGCGCCTCGCTGAAAAACGTTTTTGGTTTCCCCTTGTGGGGCTAGATTCACCATGCCCGCGGGGACGGTCTGCGCTATATTGAAAGAGCCCCCTTATCCGCACCCCAACCGTCGCCGGCGGGCACACGAGACCGCGCGACGCTTGGAGGCCAGCACACATGCCCCTCAATGCCATCATCCTCGCCGCTGGCGAGGGTACGAGGATGAAGTCCTCTCGTGCCAAGGTGCTCCACGAGATGCTCGGCAAGCCCCTCGTCTGGTGGCCGGTGAACGCCGCGCGCCAGGCCGGCGCCGAGCGCATTGTAGTCGTGGTGGGAAACGATGCCGATGACGTTCGCGCCGTCTTCGCAGACGATCCGGATGTCATGTGCGTCGAGCAGACCGAGCGCCTGGGCACGGGCCACGCCGTGCGCGTTGCCCGCGATGCACTGGGCGAGTTCGCCGGCCCCACCGTGGTGCTCTACGGGGACACCCCGCTCATGAGGCCGGAGACCATCACCGCGCTGGTGGACGAGACGCGCGCCCACCACAACGCCTGCACCGTCCTCACGATGCTCCCGCCCGACCCAACTGGCTACGGCCGCATCAAGCGCGACGCGAAGGGTCAGGTCACCGCCATCGTCGAGCACAAGGACTGCACCCCCGCGGAGCAGGCCGAGATTAGGGAGTGCAATTCCGGCATCTATTGCTTCTGCGGCGGGCGCCTCACGGCCAACATCGACAAGATCGGCAACGACAACGCCCAGGGCGAGTACTACCTCACCGACATGGTGGGCATCTACCGCGAGATGGGCGAGCCGGTGAGCGCCATCGCCTGCGACGACTACTCCGAGCTCCTCGGCGTCAACTCGCGCATCGAGCTCGCGAGCGCCACGCGCATCATGCAGCAGCGCATCAACACCCGCCTCATGGCCGAGGGCGTCTCCATGCTCGACCCCACGCTCGTGTGGGTCGGCCCCGAGGTGAAGGTGGGGCCCGATACCGAGCTCCTTCCCATGACGATGCTCTGGGGTACGACGAGCATCGGCTCCGGCTGCGTGGTGGGCCCGAACAGCCGCCTCACCGACACACGCGTCGCGGACGGCTGCACGGTGGACGAGACCGTCGCCATCGAGGCCGAGCTCGAGGAGGGCGTGAGCTGCGGCCCGCGCGCCTACCTGCGCCCCGGCACCCACATGCTCGAGGGCTCCAAGGCCGGCACGCACGTGGAGATCAAGAAGTCCACCATCGGGCGCGGCTCGAAGGTGCCGCACCTCTCCTACATCGGCGATACGCTGATGGGCGAGGGCGTCAACATCGGCGCCGGGTCCATCACCTGCAATTACGACGGCATCAACAAGCACCCCACCGTGATCGGCGACGGGGTGTTCATCGGCTCGGACACCATGATGGTGGCGCCGGTTCGCATCGGCGACGGCGCCGTCGTGGGCGCGGCCAGCTGCATCACGCGCGACGTGCCCGCAGGCGCCTTGGGCGTCGAGCGCTCCGAGCAGCGCACCGTGGAGGGTTTTGCCGAGCAGCATCGCCAGAAGCTGCTCGAGAGGAAGCGCGCAAAAGACCAGCAGAGGGGGTCGATGTGATTCCATCAAGGCATTTCGAAAACAAGGTCAACCTCAACGAGCGCTGGTCGACGAGCAAGACGCTGCGTCTGTACAGCGGCACGTCCAATCCCAAGCTCGCGCAGCGCATTGCCGACGACCTCGGCGTCGAGCTACAGGGCCTGCACATCGAGACCTTCGCGAACGGCGAGATCTACTGCCGCTACGACGAGTCGGTGCGCGGCGCGGATGTGTTCTTCATCCAGTCCATCGCCGGCGATTGCATCAACAACGTGCTGATGGAGACCCTCATCGCCTGCGATGCCGCCCGTCGCGCGAGCTGCCGCACCTTCACCGCGGT
>CACZNT010000117.1 GCA_902782635.1 uncultured Coriobacteriaceae bacterium | reverse complement strand
ATCGACTTCGACATCGAGAAGGTCAAGAGCCAGGACAGCACCAACCCGGTGTACTACGTCCAGTACGCCCACGCGCGCATCTGCTCGATCCTGAGGCGTGCCGCCGGGGTGGACGACGAGGAGGCCGAGCGCATCGGCATGGACGCCGTCGCCGAGCGCGCGATTGGCGACGATTACGACCTCGCGCTGCTCACCGACCCCTCCGAGCTCGAGCTGGCGCGCAAGCTCTCCGAGATGGGCGACCTCGTCGCCGGCTGCGCGCGCGATCGCGCGCCCTTCCGCATCACGCACTACGTCGAGGAGGTCGCGGGCACCTTCCACGGCTTCTACACCAACTGCCAGGTGCTTCCGAGCGAGGGCAGGCCCGTTGACGAGGACCTCTCTCGCGCGCGCCTCGCCGCCTGCGATGCCGTCCGCCGCGTGCTCGCGCTCGGCCTCAAGCTGATCGGGGTCTCCGCTCCCACCAAGATGTAGGCATGACAAGGGGGACTGTCCCCTTTGTCATGACAAGGGGGACAGGTTCGGGTGCGTGGCCCTCGCGTGCCGTCCCTATGCGCGCGGCTCGAGTCCGTCTCGCCAGGCGGTCAGGGGAAGGGTGAAGCTCCTCTCGGGAACGCGCTCGAAGGGAAGCCCATGCTCGCCGATCACCTCGGCAAGCGCGTCCACGAGGGCGTCCACGTTGGCGCAGGCGAGGCAGTCGATGAGGAAGCTCCCGTTGTGCTCGATCACGTTGAGGTGCAGGGTCGAGCGCCGTGCGGGGGTGCAGAGGAAGCGCACTCCCTCGATCTGCTCGGAGTAGGGCGTCTCGTGGAGGCTGCCGATGTAGTCGGTGTAGAAGGTGTCGTGGGTGGTGCCCATGAAGGCCGAGGGATTCTTGATCTCGTCCCAGTAGCCGACATCCTGCTTCCCCATCCTCGCCCGGGCCGCTTGTCCGAGCATGTTCTGGATGGCGTGATGGCGGTTGGGGTCCATCTGCTGCTTGAGGGCGCCGCGCAGCTTGGCCGCACGCTCAGCGAAGGGGAGGCCGTCAAGCTCGCTGCCGACGATCTTGAGCATTGCCCGGCTGGAGCAGTTCTTGAAGGTGTCCTCGCAGCCCAGCATGCGCCGTACGGAGATGGGCACCAAGGCCACGATGGGCGCGTCGGCGTCGGGGTGCACGCGTTCGATCGCCTCGCCCACGAGCATCGAGATCACCACGGCAGGCGAGCTTGCGTTTGCCTTGACGAAGCCCATGAGCGCCTCTGAGGGGATCGCGAAGCCGTAGTCGCGCACCGTCTCCACCACATCCGCCCCGAACTCGGGCAGGTGGTAGGGTGCCTGACCATCATCTCGCGCTGGCATCTCGAAGCCAGGGTCAACCTCATAGACCACGGACAAGGGCTCGAACTCCTCGGCTGCAGACATCTCGTCTCTGTCGGTGCGGATGCCCGCCACCTCGTACTCGACGCCGTCCTTCATGCAGTAGTAGTGGCAGAGGACCGACTCGAGGAACGTGTAGATTCCTTGGCCGTCGCAAAAGCCGTGGTACATGGCGAAATTGGTGACGTTGTCGTGCCAGGTCACGTCGAGCATGTGCCAGTTGGTCTCGCGGCCTCCCACGCGGCGCAAGGACGAGCTGTGGGCGACCTCCATGGGCAGTGGGTTCTTCGCATAGTAGATTGCGCAGCCCTCGATCTCGTAGGTGTCGGAGAGGTAGGGCATCCTCACGATCGTCCTGTCGAGCGCCTTCTGGAGGAGCTCCCCGTCGATGGGGTCTTTGTGGGTGACCTCGACGGCGTACACGGGGATGTCCATCGGGAGGAAGACGTAGGGGGAGGCCGAGAGCGCCAGCTCCTTCTTCTCGAAACGGGGCCGCTCCGCGCTTGGCTGCTGCATTCTCCATCAACTCCAAGTCTCATATCGGGGACGTCGAAAAGGCGATTCCAATAGTAGGATAGGGCAATCTGCCCGGCGAGGACCTGGCCGCGCGGCAGGAGGGCCTCCATTTGCGTTTTGCGCAGAATGCGGTATAGTCAACCTCGTTGAGGCGCTGATTGCGCCATCCACCCATTCTCATCCGCACTGCTGCCACGGCTTGTGATGTGCGGAAGAAGCGGAAACGAAGCTCCACCACCATCGGAAGAGGAATCGAACATGGCTGACGAGGTCAACGAGTCTATGACCATCACCGACGAGGCTCCGCAGGAGAAGCCCCGCAAACGTCGCACGCGCAAGAAGGCCGAGGCAGAGGTCGAGGTAGCTGCGGCAGCGGAGGCCGTCGACAAGGCCGAGGAGGCTCCCAAGAAGACGCGCCGGGGCCGCAAGAAGGCCGAGCCGGCGGAGTCCGAGCAGCCCGCAGGGGAGGCGCTCGACCGCGAGGCCTACATCGAGCAGACGAACCGGGTGGTCCAGGAGCAGACGCAGGCGACGTCCCAGATCATGCCCGCGCCGGCGCAGACCATCGACGCCGCGCAGGGAGGCTCCCGCAAGCGCCACCACGTGCAGCGCAACAACAACCAGCAGGGCCAGGCGCAGCGCAATGGCAACAACCAGCAGAACCAGGGCGCCCAGCAGGGCCAGGGCTCGCGCAGGCGCAACCGTCGCAACAACATCGCCGAGCTCGCCGCCGCCGAGCCGACGCTCACCCTCGAGGAGCTCTCGGGCTGGAAGGTCGCCGACCTTCGCGAGAAGGCCGTCGAGCTCGAGATTGAGGGCGGGGAGGCGCTCAAGAAGTCGGAGCTCGTCCCGCTCGTGTTCGAGGCCGCCGCACGCGCGGAGGGCTTCCGCCACGTCAAGGGCATCCTCGACATCCAGAACGAGGGATACGGCTTCCTGCGCACGGCGAACTTCATGCAGGGACCCGATGACGCCTTCGTGTTCCAGCAGCTCATCAAGCAGTACGGCCTGCGCGAGGGCGACGAGATCGAGGGAGACGTCGTGCCCAATCGCGGCAACGACAAGTTCCCGCCCGTCGCGCGCATCACCGCCGTCAACGGCCGCGACCCCGAGAGCATGCGCAAGCGCCCGTCGTTCAGGGACCTCACGCCCATCTTCCCGAACGAGCGCCTGGTGATGGAGCACGGCAAGGATTCCATCACGGGCCGCGCCATCGACCTCGTGGCCCCCATCGGCAAGGGGCAGCGCGGCCTCATCGTGAGCCCGCCCAAGGCCGGCAAGACCACCATCCTCAAGCGCATCTGCGAGTCCATCGCCGCGAACAACCCCGAGGT